>DASVUU010000279.1:0-2902 GCA_036386935.1 Cytophagaceae bacterium
AAGGGTGTTGATGTCCTATTTCGCGAGCAAATACGTAGCTTTCATAACTGGTTTGCCTGTGAAGGACGCAACGGCCGGATTCAAATGTTATAGAATTGAAGTCTTACAGACTATAAACCTCGACAGTGTGGATTTTGTAGGATATGCTTTTCAGATCAATATGAAATTCCTTGCCTGGAAGTATGGATTCAAACTGAAGGAGGTGCCAATTGTCTTCAAAGACCGAACGTTGGGCCAATCGAAGATGTCTTCAGGGATATTTAAGGAAGCTGCGTTTGGCGTAATAGTTATGAAGATCAAAAGTCTTTTTCAAAAATACCACCGCCCAACTAATCAAACTTTATAGCCTTCACTGGTTTTATATTAGAGATTATCACTACCGGAACTAGCAGTACAAAACAAATCATTATAAATGTAATGGCATTGATCGCCGCAATTCCCAACCAACTCCATTCTATGGGAACATGGCTCATGTAATAGTTCTCGGGATTTAGAGGAATAATGTTGAAATAATATTGCAGCGCGCAAAGTCCTAGGCCAATTAGATTTCCATAGATCATCCCCTTTGCAATAATAAATATTCCCCGATACACGAAGATCGACCTTATTTGGTAATTCGTAGCACCTAAGGCTTTAAGGACCCCAATCATATTTGTGCGCTCCATAATCATGATCAGTAAGGTAGAGATCATGTTGAAACATGCTACAAATAGTATGAGAATTAGAAAAATGATCACATTTCTATTCAATAGCCTCAGCCAGTCAAATATTTGTATATACTTATCAGTAACCTTCTCCATCTGCATGTCATATTCCATGTTTTCAAATACGGATTGTGCAGTGGTATCAAGCTGGTTAAAATCTTTGAGAAATATTTCGTAGCCACCGACTAGTGTGTCGTTCCATCCGTTTAGTTTTTGATTCAGGCGAATGTCCCCTAGGATAACGTAGTCATCCAGTTCTTCAAGTCCTGTTTCATAAATCCCAGAAACTATCAGCTTTCGGAACCTTGGTGGGTTTTGAACAAAATAGATGAGAATTGTATCTTTCAAATCTATATTTAGCTTGTCAGAGATCTTTTTACTCAGCATGATGTCTTTAGAGTAGGAGGTGTCCTTGAAGTTTATAAATTCTCCGGCAATGATATTACCCTTAAAGTTTTCTAGGTAAAAGTCGGTGCTCACGCCCTTCACAATAACCCCACTTACTTCATTTTCTGTTTTTATAAGGCCTGGTTTTTGGCTGAAAACTTGGATTCGGTCGATGTTTTCAATACCTCCTTTTGTGTGGTAAAGTGGTGTTCTAGTGGAGATAGGGGATTCCTCAAAAGAATTACTCACATCGTATTTGGTTATTTGAAGGTGAGAACTAAATGTGAATATTTTGTCCTGGATGGTCTTTTTGAATCCATGAAGAATGGTAAAAGAAATGAGCATTACAGCCAGTCCCACGGCAATACTTGATGTAGCTATTCTAGAAACTAAATGTGAGAATGATTCTTTCTGTACATTGCCAATCCTTTTGGCGATGAAGGAAATAGGGGAGAAGCCTGGGTCTTTCGAGATACTTGGCGATGTATCTTTACCTTCTTTCATTAAAAAAATTATTAGCTAATAAAGTGCTCATAAGGCTAAATTGCATAAATTTAATTTTCTTGTCGGCCACGAGTTACACAAATAAAGTAAAAATGAATAATTTGTTATTCCTTATTATAAATTTTCTTTTGTTGTTCGAGCTTGGATGTGCAACAAAGCAAGTGAGCGACACATCATCGACACAAAAGAAACAGCTCTCGCCGGCCGTCGAGCGAATAATGGTTGGGGCCGAGCAATTTGATCAGTATTTGCCTTTATTAAAGGGTAAAAAGGTTGGCTTAATCGTCAATCAAACCTCAGTGGTAAATAAGACTTTTCTATTGGACACCCTCATTTCACGAGGTGTGAATGTAATTAAGATATTTGCTCCAGAGCATGGCTTTAGGGGCAAGGCAGACGCAGGGGAGAAGGTTAATAACGAAACAGACAGTAAGACAGGCCTGCCCATCATATCGTTGTATGGTCCAAATAAAAAGCCCTCCAAAACTCAACTAGGGGATTTAGATATAATCATATTCGACATTCAAGATGTAGGCGCAAGGTTCTATACCTACATCAGTACCATGCATTATGCAATGGAAGCCTGCGCGGAGAATAATAAAATGCTTGTTGTGCTTGACCGCCCCAATCCTAACGGTCATTACATTGATGGCCCTATATTGCAAAAGGAGTATAAATCTTTTGTAGGGATGCATCCAATTCCTATTGTTCATGGCTGCACAGTTGGAGAGCTGGCACAAATGATCAATGGAGAGAAGTGGCTGGATACTTCTGGCATCTGCGATCTTAAGGTAGTACAAGTCAAAAATTACACGCACAAAACTTCCTATTCATTGCCTATAAAACCTTCCCCTAATTTACCCAATGACCAAGCGATAAATTTGTATCCATCGTTAGGAATATTTGAAGGGACTAACATAAGTGTTGCAAGAGGGACTTTGTTTCCTTTCCAAGCGATAGGATCGCCAAATCCGGCCAACGGAAGTTTTACATTTACACCTGTGAGCATAGAGGGAATGTCTAAAAATCCACCTCATGAAAACAAGCTTTGCTATGGCATAGATCTCAGAAGCGAGCCAAGAGCTTCGGGGATAAATCTTAGCTATATCATCAAGATGTACCAAGCATCTGAGGACAAAGAAAAATTCTTTAATAATTTTTTTAAAAAACTTGCTGGCAACGAGACTTTACAAAAACAAATAGCAGCTGGCAAGAGCGAGAAGGAGATAAAAGACTCCTGGTCTGGGGAACTGGCCAACTATAGGAAAATAAGAGATAAATATTTGCTTTATCGGGATTAACGAAAG
>DASVUU010000280.1:0-5099 GCA_036386935.1 Cytophagaceae bacterium
TGGTAAACATATATATTTTTCTTTACGTTTGCATTGCCAGCATCCCTTGCTGAAATGTAAACCGCGTCCCCTAGTATCCCCGTCTTAAAGGAAACCGTGTCGCCTTTCTGGTAAACGGAAGGCTGGGAAACACCATTGACGGTCAACTTTGTATTGTTCTCAGTGACAATGATGAAGACCTTATCTTTTACGCCTGTCTTGTTGAAGCCTGTAAACCCTTTCAACACTATGTAATCAGCACCTACTATATTGGTTGGTACAATTTGGTCTCCAATTAGGTCATACCCATAGTCCAATGTTCCAATCAAATCACCCGCCACTCTTCCTGGGATCCCCTCTCCCTCCTTCACCGTATCGTCTTTAATTGTAACTGCGATTTTTTTATTGTTGGTAGTTATATGTGTCCCAAACAAATGATCCATTTTACTGATTGTTGCCGCCTGAAGAGTGTACGTTTGGCCTCTATTCAAGGAGACCGTATACGCAACGCCAGCGGGTCTTTGTGTTATTGCATTGTTAATATTATCAACACCGTTGGCTTTCGGAATTATAGTGATTTGAGTGTTATCTTCGGTTGCGACAATATCTATTGTAGAATGAGCATCTCCTCGATACCATCCTGGATCAGCAGGGGACTTATATTCAGGGTTTTGATCAGTGTCCCAAGTATTTTGAAAAGGAGTATAAAATTCTGTTCCCAACGCATTTTCATTTCCTTTTAAAACGAAGACTTCTGCATTGGTATTGGCAGAAAACTCGTAGTAGGCAGATATCAAATTAGTGGATTTAATATAAATTGCATTATCACCTTTTTGATTTGGAAAAGAGTCGGTAAGTATTCCTAAATAGGAAGTTAAGTCAATGGAGACCGTTGTATTTGCTGGCATGTTAAATACTGTATCAAATGCCTGGGGCGTATTATTAGCAGGTTGAGATATTTGCACTGTTGTTGCGGATTTGGCGGAAATCCGAAGATAGGCTGGCTTGCCGCCCGCATGATATTTGGTAACATAAGGCACAGCAAACCAAAATTCAGTGTCTGCTTGACTGAACAAGGAGAATTGGACAGATAGAAATAGGCAACAAAAAATTATTAACTGTTTCATAAATAAGGATTTCTTAGAAAAAGAAAAATTTATATCAAAATTATTCAAAATTCTGACATAAAACAAGGCTGGTATTGAATCACTTTTTTGAGTATTCATTTTATATAATATATAAGAATCAGAGTTTTATAAATCTAATATTACCCTTATTAATATAGTCTTTCCATAAAAGGTAACTATAAATAATAAGCTATTTGTAAATATTTATTGACCTCACAAACAAATTTGATATTGTTTTGGTATACGAGTTTTGTTTATAAGTGGTTAGGAGCAGCAAATTCCTATCCTATTTCCTGAAGACTAAAAAAAATTAAAAAAAAATTAAAAAGTAATTGTCAGGAATAGGATAGGATTAAAAAATTTACCATTGGTTAACTTTTATAAAAGTATATAAAGAATTGATAATTACAATAGACAAACGTGCAGCCCGGTTCGATCAACATGTAATTAAAGTAATTAAGAAGAGATTTATGAAGTCGTTAAAATTAGAAATTTTACATTTAACCTTTTATAAATCAATAGATTCTTTGAAAAATCTAACTTTTCGACTAAACAACTAATTTATTGGATGTAAGTAAATCTGAAATTGGGTAAAAAAAATGCACGTGGTTAAGACGTGCATTTATATAATGAAAAGGAATTTTAATTATAATAAAGGAGCAATTACCATTGCCACAATTGCTACAAGTTTAATTAAAATATTAAGCGATGGCCCAGAAGTGTCTTTGAATGGGTCGCCCACTGTATCCCCTACAACAGCAGCTTTATGGGGATCTGAACCCTTATAATATGTTTGGCCCTTTATTACTACACCTGTTTCAAATTTCTTCTTTGCATTGTCCCAGGCACCTCCCGCATTAGACTGAAAGAAAGCCATCATTACACCGGAGACAAGTACTCCAGCCAAAAAGCCACCCAATGACTCAGCGCCTAAAGTAAAACCAATAATTACTGGAGATATCAATGCAATCGCACCAGGTGCAATCATATGTTTTAAGGCTGCTTTCGTAGAAATCTCGATACATTTTTGATAATCTGCCTCAGCCGTTCCTTCCAAAATTCCTTTGATCTCTCTAAACTGACGCCTTACTTCTTCTACCATCGCATTCGCCGCGTCACCGACAGCTCTCATGGCGAACGCAGAAAACAAGAATGGTGTCATCCCGCCTATCAGTAAGCCGCCTAGAACCTTCGCATTCGCAATATCAATCGTTGCTAAATTTGTAGTCTTCATAAAAGCGGAAAACATAGCAAGCGCTGTAAGTGCTGCCGAAGCAATTGCAAAGCCCTTCCCTATCGCAGCTGTAGTGTTTCCGACTGAATCCAAGATGTCGGTATTTAGCCTCACTTCTTTTGGGAGATGACTCATTTCAGCAATACCCCCTGCATTGTCCGCGATTGGGCCAAATGCATCAATGGCCAATTGGATCCCGGTTGTAGCCATCATACCTGAAGCAGCAATTGCGACTCCATATAAGCCCGCAGTTGAAAAAGCTGCAATAATTCCAATAGCAAGGATTAGAACTGGTATAGCAGTAGAAATCATTCCAACACTAAGCCCAGCAATGATATTTGTTGCTGCTCCGGTCATAGATTGCCTTGCGATGAAATTTACTGGCCCAGAATTTTTTCCAGTATACATTTCAATGACAATAGAAATTAAGGTACCGACAACTAGGCCGATAATAACGGAATAAAAGATATTTATTGAATCATATACCTTGCCACTTACGGTAATGGTTGGATCAAATAGATAGTCTATCAAAAAATAACTGGCGATGGCGGTCATTATCACAGCGCCGAAATTGCCTATATTCAAAGCCTTTTGGGGATCGCCTGTTTCACTCACTCGGACAAAGAATGATCCTACTATTGAAAATATCAAGCCTACCCCGGCGAGCAAAATGGGCAATATAATTGACGGGTTGATTCCGCTAATGGTAGTAGCCATGGGTCCGACGGTTAAACCTAATACCATTGTAGCTAAAATCGTACTCACATAAGAACCAAACAAATCTGCTCCCATACCCGCTACGTCTCCAACGTTGTCACCAACGTTATCTGCGATTACCGCTGGGTTTCTTGGATCATCTTCTGGAATGCCAGCCTCTACTTTTCCTACTAAGTCAGCCCCTACGTCTGCAGCTTTGGTATAAATACCTCCTCCCACTCTTGCAAAAAGAGCGATACTCTCGGCGCCGAGAGAAAATCCAATCAAAACTTCTAATATTTTTTCGATAGGCCATTTTGTAAAACCAAACGACTCTATATTTAAGAAGAACAAAAACAAAAGACATATACCTAATAAACCTAAAGCCACTACATTTATGCCCATTACCAAACCTCCTGAAAAAGAAATCTGCAAGGCCTTTGACAGGCTCGTCCGTGCAGCTTGTGTGGTTCTTACATTTGCTTTTGTTGCTATTTTCATTCCTAAGAAACCTGCAAACGCAGATAGAAACGCTCCAATTACGAAGGCCACGGCAATAAGCCAATGCGAGGTCTCCTCCTCTGCCAACCATCCGATTAAGATTGCAACAAATACAACAAAAATTGCTAGTGCCCTATACTCGGCTTTTAAAAATGCGAGCGCGCCCTCGGCAATGTATTTTGCAATCTTCTGCATTGTCGCGTCACCGGTATCCTGTTTGACAATCCATGTTGACTTTATAAATGAATAAAGCAGTGCTGAAAAAGCTAAAATTATAACTATATATATCTCCATTTTATTAAGTTTAAAGGCCGTGAATTTATTATCTTAAATATTACTAACCAAATTTTTTATATAACAAATAAAAGATTTACATCACATTATCAATAAGGAGAGATTTAATACAAATGAATGAAGCTCATCCACATGACCCTTATAGTGCTCTACGAATAGGAGAATTTAGACTATTTATTTCTTCCAGGTTTTTAATTACCCTATCCGTTCAGATACAAGGGGTGGTGGTAGCATGGCAATTATATGCTTTGACCAATGATCCCTTGACGTTAGGGTTTCTTGGTTTGGCGGAGGCTTTGCCTGCCATAGCTGTCGCACTCTATGCTGGACATATCGCTGATATTATAAACAGAAAAAAAATAGTCCTATGGTGCATTTTGCTATTGCTGATATGTTCGCTTAGCCTTTTTTTTCTTACGTTAGATATAGGCAAATCCCTGTTACTGTATGGTGCTTTACCGTTCTATTCTATTATATTTTTAAGTGGAATAGCCCGAGGTTTTTTTGGACCAGCAATATTTTCCTTCATGCCGCAATTGATTCCTTCGCAGAAATTATTTGGAAACGCAGTCACGTGGAATAGTACTATATGGCAAACGGCGGCGCTCGCTGGACCCGCTTTAGGGGGAATTTTGTATAGCCTAATTGGATTGAGAATGACCTATCTAGTTGATTGTTTGTGCCTGACTGTGGCGTTCCTACTTTTTATGGCTATTAAGTCAAAGCCTATTCCCCAAAGGATACTAGAAGACAACGTTTTTGAAAGGGTTACCGCCGGGATAAACTTTGTATTTAAAAATAAAATTATCCTGAGTGCCATGTCGTTAGATCTTTTCGCGGTATTGTTTGGAGGCGCAATTGCTTTGCTTCCAGTATATGCTAAGGATATCCTACATGTTGGTCCATCAGGACTAGGTATTCTAAGAGCTGCACCCGCGATAGGTGCCGTTTTAATAGCACTATTTCTGGCACATAATCCAATTAAGAAGAACCCTGGAAAAAAAATGCTTGCCAGTGTAGCGGGCTTTGGAATTTGCATGATCTTGTTCGGTATTTCAACCAACTTTTTACTCTCGCTAGGGATATTGATTTTGAGCGGGATGTTTGACAGCGTCAGCGTGATAGTACGATCAACCCTTATTCATACGCATACTCCCGAAGCCATGAAAGGAAGGGTTTCGGCAGTAAACAACATCTTTATTGGATCATCAAATGAAATTGGGGCATTTGAGTCGGGATTTGCTGCGAGGCTCATGGGCGTTGTTCCG
>DASVUU010000281.1:0-1922 GCA_036386935.1 Cytophagaceae bacterium
ACACTTCCTTATTAAAAATATAATTGAGATAAAAGCATTACTCTTATACTTAATACCACTGTTTTTTATTTCCAATGCCGTAGCCCAAGAAAATTGCACTTCTGTAGGCGAAAACTTTGGCAATGAAAGGTTGTACCCCAATTATGAGATTCTTGTTGGCAAAGCAGATCCAAAAAGTATAGAAGAAGCAATCACTCTCGATGACAACTTTGCTCCAATTACTACTACGCAGCCTGACCTTTCAGAAAACTCCCATTGGCTGAAATTCTCCTTATGTAATTCTTCTACAAGGGACCGGGACCTACACTTAAGTTTTACCTTTTCAGACAGTATAGAATTTTATGCAATTAGAAAAAATGACGGTCACATCCATAAGATTGTCACAGGCGACGTACTTGCATTGAACAAAAGGCCGGTGCGAAACGGCCAAATGGCCTTTGTTCCCTTTACAATAAATTCCAATAGCTCATTTACTTGCTACGTAAGACTGACGGGATTTTCAAAAATTTCCAAACAGTTTAAAAAGGTGACCTTACAATCAGTGAAAATATACAGCCATGAGAAGTATGTGGCAGAGTTTGAAAGCCCGCGGATATATCAGGCATTCTTCTATGGAGCTATTTTTATCATGCTAGTTTTCAATTTGCTGATATTTATATCTACGCGTTCATACGGTTATCTTTACTATGTATTTTTCCTAGTGTCGCTGGCCATATTTTTTCTCTCCAATAATGGCTATTTATTGGAATTTATCTGGCCGTCACATCCAAGCTACGATTTATACCTACGGTTTTTGTCTACTCCAATTATGATGGTAGCGTATCTTCTATTTAGCAAGAAATTTCTACAAACATCCGCTCATGCTACTAGGTATGACACACTCATAAATTGCTTTATAGTGTCCTTTGTTGGGGTAGTCTTATTAATGATTTCGGGCCACTGGCTATGGTCTCGAGGCTTGGTAATATTGCTATCTCTTGCAAGTTTCGTGTTAATCTTTGTCGCCGCTCTCAAGATTGTTTCTAAAGGATATAGACCTGCACAGTACTTTCTTATTGGGAATGTTTTGTTGATCCTTGCGGGTGTCGTCTATGCGGGAGAGCGACTTATGCATGTGATCCCCGGCACGTCGACCCAATATATTATTCAGGTCTTCGTGTTATTACAGATAGCTTTATTTTCTATTGGTCTTGCAGATAGAATAAATGTAGTACAGAAGGATTTAAATGATAAAGTGCTCGAAAATGAGAGATTAGCAAAGGAACGCGAAATTGAAAGAAGCGCCTTAATACAAGAAAAAAACAGGGAGTTAGAAAAATCTAATAAGGAACTCGAAGCATTTATGTATAAAACGGCTCATGACATTCGTGGTCCTATTGCAAGGTTAATGGGTCTTTGTAAAATAGGGCTGCTGGATGTGCAGGACGTAGTGGGAAGAGAATACCTTCACCGCTTTGAAGTAGATGCTGATTACCTCAATGAGATTATTATAAGATTATCCAAGGTATATGAGATCAGCAACCATAAAGTGAGTATCGGTGCAATTGATCTGGACCATTTCACGCAGTTCATTCAATCTGCTTCGGAAATAAAGGATGGTAAGGTAAAATGCAATATTCTTATCCCGGCACATATTCAAGTGATCTCAGACCCTAAGCTTTTAAACTTTATTGCCGAGAATCTTATTGAAAATGCTATTAAATATAAGAAACCGGCTGAAGGCAATATTCCGACGGTAGAAGTAGAAATTGTAAGTCTCAATCAAACCTTAGTCTTGTCTATAAGAGATAATGGACAAGGAATATTAAAAGAAGAAGAAGGGGAGATCTTTCAAATGTTTTCAAAAGCGGCTACAAAGCATAAAACTCCGGGGTTAGGTTTGTATATGGTAAAGATGTCAGTGGAAAAATTAAGAGGTAAAA
>DASVUU010000282.1:0-2567 GCA_036386935.1 Cytophagaceae bacterium
ACAGAAATTGAATCAACAAGTTTTCCACAAACTTCTTTCTTGTTTGTGGCAACTTTTTCTGGAATACCACCTACCACTGGATTGCGTAGCTATCGCTGACTTCATTGGCGATACCGCAACGCAGTTGCGGTGAGCAGTTACACCAACTCTTCAGCTTCTTGTCCCAAAAACCGCTTGATGACAATTTCCCTGTAAGCCTCTAAATCCGGCTGCCAGTTTTCCAAAAGCCGATACAAATGTTGCAGCTTTTCTCCTTCTAATTCCCCAGCTATTTCGTACTGAAAATTGCCGGAAAACAAAACAGCCGGAGTGGGTTCGGCATCTTGCAGTTGCAGCAATGCTTCGGCAACGCTCAAGTTAAGTTCTCCTTGTTCGAGAGAATAAACTAAATTAACCGCCGCTTTTACCGGAGATTTCCCCACTTCAAACCAAGTGCCTTTTGAGAGTAAAGTGGAGGTAATGTACTCCGAGGCTGCATTTTCATCTCCCTCTTCAAAGGTGACAAAAGTTCTGGGATTTACGCTCAAAGTTTGGTAGTCTGTGCGCGGTAAAGCTTCGACGTACTTGCGGATAACAGCAGGAATTTTGATGTCTTCTTGCGGCTTTGTACTTAGGGATTCGATGAAGGTGATGGCGTTCGATTGGGCGACGATGTTGATGCCGTTGGTGAAGGCGACTTGAGAGATTTGGGGGCTGAAAACGGGAGGACGGGCGAGTTCCCAATCAGCAGGAACGATGCCGCTGTATTTGAGGAAGTCCGAGTTTAGGAGGGTGGGAGAGTGGTTTTTGGCAGTCAGGGCTAAAGCTAGTTCTTGGATGGTTATTTTTGGTGTCATGGCTGTTTGTAGGGGGTGTTATGTGACATTTTATATTTGGTGAGTTGCTTTTCTACAGGGGGAAGGAGAAGTGAGTTTGCCGTCGATAATGTTTCAATCGGGAATCCATTCATTAAAAGCCCAAGAGGGTAATATTTCTCGTGCTTTTCTCCACTTTTGGGGAATGCCTTCAACTCCTGTGTACAGAACAACAATCCCTCCAACAATTGCACAAGTTGTATCCCGATCTCCTAAACCACTCACAGTGAGCCAGAGAGCTTCCTCATAGTTATTGAGGTAGGTTGCAGCACACCATAGTGCAAAAGGAACCGTATCTTGAGCAGAAAGTCCTATTCCATTACCTAGTACAGAAACTGCAAACTTAACTGAAGCATCAGGACTCATATCTCTAGCACGACGCACCTTACTTTTTACTTCGCTTTCAGGAATACTTGGTAGAAGCCTATCAAGAAATTCAGCTCGATCGTGCTGTACGCTAGAATTGCGCAATTGCCATGCTTGTGCTGCTGCAACTGCTACTGCAATTGCTCCCGCGATTGCTTCATTATGAGTATGAGTTATAATTGATGACTTTGCTGCTTGTTCCACAACAACATCTAACTCGTCCGCAAAAAATGCGCCGAGTGGCGCTACTCTCATCGCCGCACCATTTCCAAAAGAACCTTGCCCTCCAAAAAGGCTTTGTGCACTTTCTGCCCAATCTTCACCGTTTAGGATTGCGCCTAATATTCGATGTATTGCTGGACCGTATCCTCGCTGCCGATTGTAATGCCTTGCAAAGCTTTTTGCGAGTGCATTTTGTTCGATGTATCCATATTGACGCAGGATCGAGACAATAGACATTGCCATTTCTGTATCATCAGTATAAGGCCAGGGTTTTACTGGTAAAGATCGTTTGACAATCAATTCATCTACAACATCAGGTTTAATAAAAAAAAGGTTACCAAAAGCATCACCAACCGATAAACCTTCAAGGCTGTGAATTGCTCTTTTAAGCTGAGTGTTTTTTAGTAAACAATTCATGATGAGAACCCATCGACCTTAAAATCCAATGCTCACTCTGTTACCAATAAAAAGGTTTACAGTTGGCAATATAGCCAACTACTTTTAGGATAAACCTAAATGATCTCTTGTTTTAAGAAGATGACCGCCTTCTCCTTTTAAGTAAAGCTCCCCTGACATACCTTGGTGAAGCTCATCAATATCTCGATTATACACTTTGATTCTAATGACTTGCAGTTTTACATCTCTAATATCCGTTCTACCTAAATTTTCAAACTCGTGTCTTAATCCACCAACAGATTTTTTAATTATGTATTGATAGGAAACTAAAAATATATCTCCTATTTCGATCGAACCTTTATTGCAAGCTCCTTGAACGCAATATTCATCCTCTAATTGGATGACATTATCAACATCAAATTCTTTGAGTTTTTTACTCATTGGTTCCTCCTAAAGCGCGTCTAATAAATTCTTTAATTTGTTCGGGTGTTAAACGAGAGCTACTCTCCAATAATTGTCTACCATCTTCTGTGGAATAAATTACTTGAGGCAAGTCTGCAATTCCCATATCTTTTAAAATTTCTCTTGCTCGCTCTACTGATATACTATATGGTGCTTGCTCAGCAAACTCAAGTGGAGGCATACCGACTTGTACCTCTCTTTCAAGGGTTCTTCTTACATTACCCATATCTATAGCAGGATTACTAAAGTCTCCTTTACCCCCAAAAT
>DASVUU010000283.1:0-1733 GCA_036386935.1 Cytophagaceae bacterium
CGTAAATATTTATATAATCGGTCATTTGGTGCCAGGAGGGAAATGGGTTCTAGTCGACGCAGGGCTCTTCGGCTCAGCAAATAAAATAAAGGCTGAAGCTGAAAAGATATTTGGTCCCGGAACCAAGCCACAAGCCATAGTACTGACACATGGACATTTTGATCATGTGGGAGCATTGCAAGATTTATTAAAAGAATGGGACGTTCCTGTCTATGCTCATCCATTGGAGATGCCTTATCTAACCGGTAAATCACACTATCCACCACCCGACCCAGGTGTTGGTGGCGGTGCGATGGCTTATATGTCATTTTTGTTTCCTACAAATCCAATCAATTTGGGAAATAGGTTACGGCCGATAGAGAATAATTATATTCCAGAATTATATGATTGGAGGGTGATACCAACGCCAGGCCATTCCCCTGGCCACATTTCATTATTTAGAGATAAGGATAGAGTACTGATCGCCGGTGATGCGTTTGTAACGGTTAACCAGGCCTCGGCGATTTCTGTAATGACGCAAAAGAAAGAATTACTAGGTCCTCCAACTTATTTCACAATAGATTGGGAAGCCTCTAGGCAATCTGTAGAAAGACTTGCATCGTTGTATCCAACAGCTGCAGGCACTGGTCATGGAGTACCAATGTTCGGTGAAGAATTGACGTCGCGGCTATCTAATTTGGTGGAACATTTCGATGAAATTGCTATCCCTTCGAGTGGGAGGTATGTTACACAACCTGCAATTACTGACGAGGAGGGAATTATTACCATGCCAACACCAATCTCTAACAACGCTGCTAAAATCATTGCAGGAGTTGGGCTTGGGGTTGCCGTCGGAGCAATAATTTTCTCCATATTTTCAAATCCATCCAAAGGGCAGAAAAGATTAAATTGATAAGATGAACGTATCCCTCAATAAACATCATCTGAAATTGATCTTGGCTTTAGGAGTAGGGCTGCTGTCTTGTAATAGAGCTGTTCAAAAGAACACAAGCATAAGGAATGCCGGACCAGAGGCAGCTTATTCTTCTAGTCACGAGAAAATCTCAATTGAAGATTCTCCTGCGTCAATCTCGGCTTCAGCTGAAGGGGCACAATTGCCTGAACTTTCAGCAATGAAGGAATATGATGCAGTCCTTCCTCCAAAAAGTTTTGGCACAACACACGCAAATACTCTAGAAGTTTCAAAAGATGTAAAAACTCAAAATCAAAAGGTTAAAATATTAAAGAGAAAAATCAGTCAGCTAAAACAAAAGAGTATAGCACATTATGCACCATTCTCCAAAGGAACTGGAATTGCGCTAAGCATAGGGGGATTAGTCTTAATCGTTTTAGGAATAGCCTTCCTCACGCAGCTAGGGGTCTTACTAGGATCAATAATAGCGGGTGCAGGTGTGATTGTTTTTCTAATTGGCTTCCTCGGTTTAGTATTATAGAATAAAAGAAAACAAAAAAGGCGATGAACATTTAGATCCATCGCCTTTAGCTTAAAAGAATTCTTCGCCTTTAAATAGCTCCCATCACTACCATCGAAGAAAGTGTTGGAGAAACGCTCCCTCCCCTTTTCTCTAATGTCACAGCAAATGCTTGAGCCGAATTGATAGTTTTCAATTTTTGTAATTGTAGTGAATCAGTCACTTCGAAAACCCCTGCATCTATTGGAACGCCATTGTCCAGAGCCCAAAGTTGATATTGTTGATCGCTAGGCGCCGCAGGTAGGCTTTTGACATTAATTA
>DASVUU010000284.1:0-3242 GCA_036386935.1 Cytophagaceae bacterium
ATTCCACAATTGATCAAAGAAAAGAGAAAAGGTGGTTTGGGTTTAATGCTTGTTCGCAAAATTATGGATTCATTTGAGGTCAAGACTGAGAATGAGTATACCGTTTGTAAACTTTTTAAGAAAATCAATCTCTGTTAATTGTACTTTTCTATTCAGGGGATTCCTTGAATATTTTTTTTAATTTTTTTTTTGAATTTTTCTAACTAAAAATCATTAAAATTGCACCCTAATAAAGTTTCATTAAAATAATATTAATGTTATTATGAAATATTCTTCCATGTTCGATAGTTGATATCGATATGAACCATGAAGAGTCTGCATTATAATTTTTTACCTTTACTAACCATTTGCTAGAAGAAAACAATAAAAAAATGTGTCGAATCTTATCTTATAGTATTGTCCTACTAAGTTTTTTAGTCAGTTGCAAGCCTTCCAAAACCACCAGTTCTAAAGATGCCTCCCCAATAATAGAAACGATTGGAGGAAGAAACGTAAGTGTATCAGAGTTCACCTATGTTTATAATAAGAACAATGCCAAGGCTCCAGATGCCTATTCAGCCAAAAGCTTAAAGGAATACTTAGATTTATATACAAACTTTAGACTAAAGGTTAGAGAGGCTGAAGAATTGGGTTTAGATACGACAGAATCTTTCAAAAAAGAATTGGAAGGCTATAAGAAACAGCTCGCGCAGCCATATCTTACTGAAAAAGGGGTAACGGAGCAACTTACTAAAGAGGCTTATGAGAGGATGAAGGAAGAAGTTAATGCGTCGCATATCTTGATCAACGTAACGCCCGAAGCCGATCCTAAAGACACATTGGCGGCATATAACAAGATCAGCGGACTGAGACAAAGAGCTGTGAGTGGGGAGAGTTTTGAGAAGTTGGCGGTAGAGTTTTCCGAAGACCCGTCAGCAAAGACCAATAAAGGTAGTCTAGGTTATTTCACAGCGCTTCAAATGGTTTACCCTTTTGAGGATGCAGCTTTTAAGACTAAGAAAGGCGATATATCCAAACCTGTAAGAACAAGATTTGGATACCATATAATAAAAGTAAACGAAAGGAGGCCATCTCAAGGTCAAATCCGTGTTGCGCATATCATGGTGAGGACAACTCCGGGTAGCCCCGCAGAAGATTCTTTGGCTGCAAAGCAAAAATCTGAGGAGATATACAATAGACTAAAGAAGGGAGAAGAGTGGAATACTTTGTCGGAGCAATTTTCTGATGATGCTAACTCTAAAAGTAAAGGAGGGGAACTTCCTTGGTTTTCTACCGGTCGAATGATCCCTAATTTTGAGGATGCAGCATTTGCTTTAAAAAATGTTGGAGACTACTCTCAACCAATAAACACTCCTTACGGATGGCATATTATAAAATTACTGGAGAAAAAACCTTTGGAAAGTTTCGCAGATCTGGAGCCTACGCTTAAAACTAAAGTTTCAAAAGACTCCCGTTCTGAGCTTAACAGGTCTATATTATTGCAAAGACTAAAGAAGGAAAATCAATTTGTAGAAAATCCGCAAACCATCAACAATGCAGTATCGCTAGCTGATTCTTCTTTAGTAAAAGGAACTTGGGAGAAGAAGGCAGATGAAAAGGCAAATGGTTTATTATTTACAATTGGTACTAAAAGGTATCTTGTAAATGATTTCTTTACATACCTGTCTAATAACCGAAGCAGCCTAAAATCAACAGCATCACCATCTCAGGCTATGAGAAATGCCTACAAGAAATATGTTGACGAGGAGCTGATCAAATACGAAGAAAGTCATTTAGAGCAAAAATATGTAGACTATAAGATGCTAGTGAAGGAATACCGTGATGGAATTTTGCTTTTCCAATTGATGGACGAAAAAGTTTGGTCAAAAGCTATTTCTGATACAACTGGCCTTAGAAACTACTATGATAAAAATAAAGAAAAATACCGTTGGGATACACGCGCTAACGCGAAAATATTCAGTGTTTCCAATGAAACTACTTTAGAACGGCTTAAGAAGGAATTAAAAAATGAGAGATTCCCAGTGAAAAACAAGTCTTATGAGCCAATTACTTTTGAGTCAGGAAAAAGCACTTTATCTGAAGAAAACATTGCTTCTTTAAAACGAATCGCCAATGATTTAAATAGAGAGAAATCAAATATTCTTGAGGTAACTGTAAAGAGTGATGCCAAAGAATCTAAAAATGCTGGATTAGCTGCTGCGCGAGGTAAGGCTATCAGAAGTCAATTGATAGCCAATAAAGCTGATTCTACAAGAATTATTATCAAAGAGCAGAATAAATTAGTAGCTCCAAAAGGCAACAAAGACGCTACGCTAAATAAGAAGGCCGAATTCGCGTTATTCTCAAAATCCCCTAAGGTTTTGGAGGCGGATTTTAACCAGGAGAATGCTTTGACTTTGCAGGTAAACGAGGGAGTATTTCAAAAAGCAGACAATGAAAATCTAGCAAATGTAGATTGGAAGCCGGGGGAATATACTTCAAAAAAGAACGATAGAATATCTTATGTGTTGATATCCAAAATTGAAGAGCCAAGAGCAAAGACGTTTGAAGAAGCACGAGGATTAATAATCTCAGATTATCAAAATTATCTGGAGCAGGAGTGGATAAGTGCCTTGAAAGCTAAGTATCCAGTGGCTGTAAATGAAGCGGAATTTCAAAAATTAATTAAAAAATAGATAGTGAGCTCCCGAACCTTGGGAGTTCATGTTTTAAAGCCTTGAAAGAAAATACAAATACTTACTGTAAAAATAGATCGGCTGCTAAGTTTAGCCTCTTGGCGTCGATATTGCTGGTCCTAGTTTTTTCAGCCAATGGCGCTTATGCGCAGGTGGTTGACAAAATCATTGGGAAGGTAGATAATGAGATTATTCTAAAATCAGAGTTGGAGGTGTTGTATTTGCAATACCTTTCGAACAACGCTTCTGCAAGTCCTGAGGATCTGAAATGCAAGGTGCTTGAGTCTTTATTGGTAAACAAGTTATTAGTTGCCAAAGCTGAGATAGACTCCGTAGTTGTAGAAAAGACCCAAGTAGATGAGCAATTGGATAGGAGAATGGCTTATTTCGTGCAGCAAGTTGGTTCTGAGCAAAAGTTAGAAGAATACTACGGTAAAACAGTCGATGCTCTAAAGCAGGACCTGAGAAAGCAGGTAAAGGAGCAACTTGTTATTCAAAAAATGCAGGATCTTATCACGGGGAAAGTCAAAGTGACACCTTCTGAGATTAAAAAGTACTTCAATTCAA
>DASVUU010000285.1:0-7455 GCA_036386935.1 Cytophagaceae bacterium
GACAAAAAAGCTCGCGCGGGTCTCCACTTCGTTTCCTTGTGCAATTAAATGCCAACGATAAGCCCAGAGTCTGCCCGGTTTTGGCAAAGTTCCCTCGCCAACTGTAATATCAAAATTTTCGAACATCGCTCTTGGTAAAGCTGTCGGAGTTTCAAAAACGTCTGTATTCGTCTTACTGAATTCTATGTAATAGTCGCCTATGACAGCTAAATTTTCAACAACAATTGGATCATAGCCACCTGCCGAGCCAGATAAACCAATAGGACCAACACTGTTCGCTGCTGATGTTATGAAACCTTTTCCAGTCTTAGGCACCTTCGTTCCCTGTACAATGATATCACCATTCGGAGCTTTTATTCTGTAATAAAGGTCTGGAACCTCTAACAATCCATCATTGTCATAAAAGGCCTTCCCAAAGCCCAAATATATTTTTTCCGTAACTTTTGAAATATGTATATAAAGCCTGTTGACCGAATCGGAGGTATAGGTAGCGTAATTAGGTACTCTATCATTCCCAATAATTAGCTTGGTTTTTGACTCTGGAGTTGGCTGTAATTGCCTAGAGCCCTCTGCCGAAGCCAGTTGAGTAGACAAGCACGCTAAAACCACCAGCACGTAAGCCTTTATATCAGTTATCAGAAATTGTAATATTCTATCCATTTTATCAAACGAGTTGAAAATGCCTTCTATATTGTATAAATATTTATTTAACGTAAAAGGTAACTTAAAGATTTATCTGCAAATCTCCCTTTGGGCATTACAAAGCATTACCCCAATTTTGTAAGATGTTAATAGTTAATTATTAACCTCAAAACTGTAAATACATTATTTTCCTAAATTAAATATAGGCAAAATCCGCTTAGATCTCACCATATAATCAAATTGTTTTTTGGAATAATCCAATTTTAAAATCTCTGCAAAGCCAATTCTGCTACCGTTTGTCCAATCGAGATGGATGAAGTTGCCGCTGGTGAAGGGGCATTACAAACGTTGATGGAATTTCCCTGCTGTAAGATCATAAAGTCATCTATTAATCCTCCCTTTATATCGCATGCCTGAGCCCTTACTCCTGCACCACCCGGTACGAGATCCGATTCCTGTATTTCGGGAATCAGCTTTTGAAGTGCCTTGGTAAAAGAAGATTTTGAAAAAGATCGTTGATATTCTCCCAAACCAGTTTTCCAATATTTTAGTGCCACTTTTCTAAAGCCAGGCCAACTTATTGAGTCGGTAAAATCTTTCAAGTCAAAATCTGTCCTTTTGTAACCCTCCCGCTTAAAAGCAAACACTGCATTTGGGCCAGCTTCTACTCCACCATCCACCATTCTCGTGAAATGTACGCCCAGAAAAGGAAATGCCGGATCCGGGACTGGATAAATTAAATTTTTAACTAGGTGGTGTTTTTCTTTTTTCAGTTCAAAATACTCTCCACGAAACGGGATTATCCTTACCTCTATATCTTTTTGCGTAAGTGAAGCTATTCGATCTGAAAATAGGCCAGCGCAGTTTATTATTAACTTAGTTTCAAAAGATTTATTTTCTGTGATTACTTCAGAATTTGTTGATTTATTTATGATGCCTTTAACTCTGTGGTTTAAGTGAATTTCGCCCCCTAAACTTTGAAAGATATCTGCATACTTTGCAGTCACTTGCTTATAGTCTATGATGCCTGTGTGCGGCACGTGTATTCCAGCAATGCCGCTACAGTGTGGTTCATATTGCTTTATCTCCTCTCCATTTATCTTCTTTATTCCAGTTAGGCCATTTTCCAAGCCTCTTTGGTATACGTTTTCGAGAGCAGCTAATTCACTCTCCTCGGTAGCAACAATGATCTTCCCGCAAAGGTCATATTTAATCTCGTGCTTTTCGCAAAAATCTATCAGCTGGTGATAGCCCCTGATACAATTAATGGCTTTTAAACTGCCAGGCTTGTAATATATCCCTGAGTGAATAACGTCACTATTATGCCCCGTTTGATGCAAGGCTAGTGCTGGCTCCTTTTCCAACAAAGCTACTTTCAGATTAGCATTAGATTGCTTCAGCTTCATAGCGGTGGCTAAGCCGACAATGCCACCGCCGATGACCACAATATCATATAACATTAAAACAAGTTTGGTTAGGTATTTAAGCTTTTAATTTGATAGCCTGTTAACTATTCCTTAATCTACATTTCAACATTGGAGGCTTCCTATCTTACCGTCCAATATGCACAATAGCTTTAATGCTCGATTTACATTTTAATTAATTTCAATGCCTTATTAATTCTATCATTAGATAGCCTGATTATATACACTCCTGATTCCCGTATAGCCGGAGCATCAACCTCGTCATTAATATTATAATTCTTTTGACGGTAAACAATGTTTCCATTCGCATTCAGAATCTCTAAATATACTACTCCTGGGTCGCCTGAAATTTTGAAAGTTGATTGGTCGTTCATCGGGTTCGGAGCGATCTCCGCGTTAAAATCAATATTGGGGGCACCATTGGGCGTGTTTGTACTCAATGCATTATCAAACCGGACCGTGAAAATCTTGGTTGTAGTTGATACTTCCCACCAGGTATTCATGGTTTTGTCATTTCCAAAACTATTTCTCCAAAGGTGGCAGCTTTGAGCGGCCATAGCTAGACATCCTTCGAAATTGCTAGTCCCTCCTACTTGGGAATCGTCCCAAAAAATTTCTAATGGTGCTGCTCGTAAATTATCTGATAAAACTTGTGAGCCATCTTCTTGTGGTCTTACCAAACTTACCACCAGTCCTTGAGCATTGTTTTCAGGATCAAAAATTGGCAGATTGGTCAAGCCTGTTAAGATTTGGGCTTGGATTTTGAAATCTAGCCCCAATGGAACAGCAGTACCTGCGCCATTCTTTCCGTCCCATGATATGCACGAACTTCCATTATATAAAAGATGGGTTAATACTCGATCCTCGATATCTCGAATCCCATCACTGTCAAAATCGAGCAATAATTCCGCCATTACTTCCTTCATTGAATTATACTTCACTTCCAGGCAATATCCTTTTTCTACGAAACCGTTATTTTTAACAGAGCTAACTGCTATACTTGATTTATATGAAGGAAAAGCATTATGATCAGGATCGTTTAAAAAAATTTTATATTCAGGATAATCGGACCTACCATTAGATGATTTGCGGCTTTCCTGAAAATTCTTAGAGGTGCTTGAGCCCATTTGATTGCTCACTATTGCAAATGAATAAGGTTGCATGCGGTTCAAATTTAGATTAGTCACTTCGCTGTCCTTTGTATAAACAAAGAAGCTAGCTTGAGTTTCTACCTCACTCCCCTGCGCTATCAAATGCCAACGATAAGACCACAGTCTACCTGGCTTTGCCGTTGTTCCATCACCTACTGTAATATCAAAGTCTTCGAAGATTGCTCTAGGTAAGGAAGACGGGGTTTCGAAAACGTCAGTGTTGGTCTTACTAAACTCAAGGTAATAATCGCCGGTGACTGCGAGATTTTCTACTACTATTGGATCATATCCCACTGCAGAACCCGATAAACCAATTGGACCTACAGCGGTGGCGCTTGTTGCTATAAAACCTTTACCTGTTTTCGGCACTTTTGTTCCCGGAACAATGATATTGCCATTTGGAGCTTTTATTCGGTAATAGAGGTCTGGAACCTCCAATAGTCCATCGTTGTCGTAAAAAACTTTTCCGAAGCCTAAATAAATTTTTTCTGTGACTTTTGAAATGTGGATATAAAGCCTATTCGCAGAATCAGAGGTATAGGTAGCGTAATTAGGCACTCGATCATTTCCAACAATTAGCTTTGTTTTTGACTCTGGAACAGGCTGTAACTGCCTGGACCCCTCTCCAGAAGAAAAGTTAAAAAAGCCAGTAAGGATCATAATTAAAAATGCCGTCGTGGCAATAGCTCGGAGCTGTAGTTTTTTTTCCATTGATCTAAGTTTAAAAATTGCGGGTGGTATAAATAATATAGATGGTAAAAGTAGGTATATTTAGTAAGTCCTACAATTCCTCATTAAGCCTACATAATTGAAGCATTGCTATGAATCTAACATTAAACTATCCTCATACCTATTAATTAAATCTACTTCGAATAACAGCCAAACACAGCCGTAGTGAATTATTTGACCACATATTAGCATGAGATGCGAAGTATTGATAAATTGCACAAATCCCTGCCTAGAGCATAAATGGAATTAAAAACAAACAGTTCAGATGATGTGATGCCAGCGTTATTTTATATCCCTGATATAAGTGGCTTTACAGAATTCATTAATTCGACGAATATTGGAGTAAGTAAGAATCTAATTCATGACCTTTTAGAATCTATTATCGACTCCAATATTCTCAATCTGAAAATCAATGAAATACAAGGGGACGCCATACTCTTTTATCACCTTGGTACTCCCTTTAACATTAGTAAGATCGAAAGCCAAGCAAAAAAGACTTTTCAGGACTTTCAGCGATCTCTAAGGTCGATTGCAGACCAATATTGTTTCGACAACTCGTGTAATAACCTCACACTCAAAATAATCGTCCACTACGGGCTTGCTAGTCCTACACTGGTAAAAGGTATCCTTAAACTTATGGGTAGCGACGTCATTCTCGCCCATCGGTTGTTGAAAAATAACATCCAAAGTCATGAATATCTATTGCTGACAGAAAGCTACCTTGAAACACAAGAGCCGAAGTTGCTAGACCATAGCTTTGCATGGGGTGAAATGAAAACGGGCGAGGACAATTATGATCACTTCGGACCGGTAGGTTACAAGTATATTTCTTTGACCCCACTCAAGAAAACACTTTAGGACCTTCTAACTTCCCACTCTAAATTAAGTCTGCCAAAGTCCCTAATAATTAGCCTGTTATAAACTGAACTTTAACAATCTTTCAATTAGTCATGTTCTCATATTAGTTTATTTTATAGAAAATTGAGAGTTATGAAAACAGTTAAGCTAAAAGAAAGACTAGAAGATTTGTTAAAGTATTTAGATATAAATCAAAAGGAATTTTCAAAATTCACTGGTGTTTCCGAAAACACGTTATCCAATGCGAAAAAGGGTAAAAACATGCCAAATTTGGAGTTCTTCAACGCCATATTTAGAGTAGTCCCAAATCTAAACGCACAATGGCTTTATATGGGTGTCGGGGAGATGTTTGCAGATCCATCAAATGAACTGAACCATAAAGATTTTTCTTCCAAACCCGCCAAAAAGAAAGATTTAAAAATGGAAGACTGTACTGAAGAGCTTGAAAATGCTGAGATGGAAATAGAGTTTTTGAAGAATCAGGTGGAAGATAAAAATGAGATAATAACACTTTTAAAGAAAGAGAAAAAGGGAACAACATAAATGGGGGCTTGCCGCCGCCATTTAGAGTATTTTTAATTTCCCAAGCCAGGCTATAAATGACTCTAACATGGGGACCAAACTATTTATATGATTGCCCCCCCTTATCGGGATGAGTTCTATTTGTTTGTTATCTTTTAAGCTACTTAGAGTGGTCTCTGAATTTACATAAGGGATGATCTCATCGTTGGTACCATGATATAGTCTCAGGGGAGCTTGGGGACTCCAGTTGATCAGGCTGTTCATTACAAGTGCTTTTTTGAACTCGAGCTCACCACTTCCCTTTAGGTTATTATAAAACTTAGGATTGAATAACTTAGATAGATCACCCGTAAGCCTTGAATTTATATAGATGCTATCGTGGGAACCATTCAAAAGCTCTGGGAGCTGGATTGCATAACTTTTATTAAAATAGTAGTCGAGCGGCTTGTTCCAGTTGTATACTTTTTCATAGGAGGTGATAAGAAATGCGACATAGGCTGGGTAAATATGGCTTGTGCCCGTACTTAATGTCGAAAGCATTCCTTTCAAATCATATCCTCCGGCGCCCGCTGCTACGGCGGCTAACTTTAAACCGGGTATAGGTGAGGCCTCCAGATGTTTTTGGGTAGCAAGGGTAATATATCCACCTTCAGAATAGCCTGCCAAAATTAGTTGATTCGTATGCGCTGTTTTTTGTTCGGTCAGAAACTTAAGCCCAGCAACAATAAAATCCTTGACACAATTTGCAGAGCTTTCTTGGTCATAATATGGATGGAATGAGTCTTCAGAATCTCCATAGCCTATATAGTCAGGGCGGAAGCACACAGAGCCTACAGAAGCAAAAAATTCAAGGCCAGAAAAACCGTCTACTACCGATGGCGCTTCGGATTTTCTAAAGGTAGTTCCGTGGTGAAAGCTCATCAAGGGTACTGCCTCCTTTGCAATAGGCAAATACACTAAGCCAGAGCAAAGAATAATTTTATTGAGAAAATTTGTGGTATATGATAATTTATAGACTGCTACGTCATACTTGATTCTCTGGGCCAATGATCCGCGACCAAAGGTTTTGACTATGCCAAGGAATTGTTCCCTGCTTATGGTATGGTAGTGTTTAGAGTCGATCAGTTCGCCAGGTGTGTTCAAAGTCTTATACAAGTATATAGTACAATTGGGTTCTTTCAATAATGTTATGAGCCTCCTTAAATTGTTTACCAATACGTAAAAATGGCGAAGTGGTAATCCTATATCAAAATGTGAAATCTCGGAAAACAAAGAAAGGAGGCATTTTCGATGATAGCCATCTCTTAGAAAAGCTGCCGAAAAATGAGGAGTCAAACTGAATTTTAACAAGAAAAAGAAAAAGGGCTATGGATTTCGATAGCACTTTAAAAATAAACTTCATTTCATACTTATTGCATTGAAAAATCCCAAATAGGTTATAAAATTAACCCTATCTTCAGAATTATTGTAGAAATGAATGAATAATTCCTCGATAAATACCGTCTCTTCCCCGATGGAATGGGCCTGTATTTTACAATACATATTGCATTATTCCTACAGGCAAAACAGGGTGATTTTAGCAGTCTCAGGTAATCCATTAATTTTCAAACTTTTGCAAAGGTAGGATTTCTAGTTTTAGCACTGGAGGCATAAAAAATTTATACTTTTCTAATAAAGCACCTAAAAAATTATCTAAACCTCTTGTATAATTTCATTCTTTACTTCAAATTGCGAGCACTTAACTAAAAAACCAATTAAAAATTATCCTTATTATGAAAAAATTTATTTTTGCTGCTAGTTTACTAGCTACAACATTTTTCTCAGCTAAAGCTCAGGATGCTTCTACTACGACAACTACTACTTCAACTGACGGATACAAACCAGTTGCTGGTGATGTGACTGCGGAGTTTGCGCTAAGTGGTGGTACGGGTTTTATTCCTGATTTAAATTTATCAGATCAGCCAGCTAATAATAGCGCCGGCGGTGTGGCCCCTGCACTTAGATTTCGTTATTTTCTTGCAGACGATCTAGCTCTAAGAGTGGGATTAAATATTAGAAGTTCCAGGTTGACTGAGAAATTTAGAGACAATTCAACTACTACTCCTGCTCCTAGTACACCTATCGTTGAT
>DASVUU010000286.1:0-9054 GCA_036386935.1 Cytophagaceae bacterium
CTTTTTTCAGGGTGCTCCACCAAATAAATTATTTTTTGAGCCAGATTTATAGGGTCTTCAGGATCTGAAAATAAGCCATTCCAGCCATTAATAACAATTTCCGGGACGCCGCCGACTTTACAAGCAATAACTGGTTTACTATAACTCATCGCTTCTATATAAATTAACCCAAATGATTCATACCTAGATGGCGCCACAAAAATGTCACAACCTGCATAAGATGCATTTATGACCTCATTGTCTACCTCGCCAAAAAATGTCACCCGTTCGTTTATAGTTCCTGAATTTTTATTTCGGAATTCAGTTTGATATTTGTTGTCTCGATCTGTGCCAATTATTTCAAAATGTATGTCATTATAGATATTTAACACTAAGGGTATAGCTTTTAAAAGAATATCTGTTCCTTTTCTGTATTCGAGTCGCCCAACGTACAAAATCTTCAAAGGATGGGTTACATTAGTTCTTTGAGCTACCTTGTTTGGTAAATTAATACCGTGGGGAATTATACGAAAACGAGTTCTGTCGATTTGGTAAAGATTTTCGAGCTCTATGGCATGGTTATGTGCATGCGTAATAATATTTTTATTCCTTTTTATAAAATTGATTTCAAGTAAGCCGATCAGTGATAGAAGTCTGGAATTAAATGGATAATATGTATCCATCATTTGTAAAAAGGTGGTACTTACTCTTAAAATGAAAGGGATCTGTATATCTCTTAGTAAGTAGAGATAGCATAAAGAAAAGTAACTGGTAGTTTCAATAACTTCAATATTATATTTCTTAATTATTGAACTCATGTTTTTGTACACGAGAAGCATGCAGTTTAGTTTTAACAAAAAATCGATAATTGACCATTTATTGCGTAAAAGCTTCATTAATAAGCTGGGAATTCCTACTTTATAAGTAAGCAGGATATTTCCGTTCGGCAAACAATTTTTCTCGTAATCATTGTGCTCCTCCCCATACTTCGGTCTAACGTGAATGATTATAACAGAGTGCCCAGCGTTTTTAAGAGCTTCAGCCAAAAGGTAATAATGATTTGCTATACCACTATTTCGCGTATTTGAGTCAGGAAAATATGGAGTGACAATGCCAACTGTCATTTTTAAGATTTGTGCTCCGAGGATGGGATTAACATTACAGCGAAATTATTAGTTGACAAGAGGTTTAATGAACTTTGCGGGAATGCCCCCGTAAAGACAATTCTCAGGAACATTAATCTTGTTGACTAGTGACATTGCAGCGATTGCAGAATTCTTGCCGATTTTACAAGGGCCGAGGATTGTTACATTGCTACCAATCCAAACGCCGTCCTCTATAATAATATCATTCCCTGAAAAAGGATAACCCTGTCTTTCTACACCGAACTTTTTTATATCATGACTGCCAGTCAAACACGAAACATTGTGACCAAAAGACACATTATTGCCGATTTTAATATTGCCGGATGAAAGGTTAAATAACCCATTTAACACTTCCGTAGACTCTCCTATAGTCAGCATCCCGTTACTATTAAATACTCTCTTTTCATGTAGCGAAGCATATTTAATGACCTCTAGGACCCTAGGGGCTAGGATGCGTGAAAAAATATAATTTATAAAAGTGGTGATAAGCCTTTTAGTCATTGTTATAATGCTGCCTACCTGTGATTAATTTTTTAAAGGGCCTTCCCATTTTCCACAAACATTTTAGAAGGGCGTTTTCTGTAGATGAACTCCTTAAGATGGGGATAATTAAATAATTGTATTTTACAAGGTATTTAAGTGACTCAAGTGAATTTAGGGTGCCTATCTTTTTTCTGATGTGTTCCATCGCAACCCACTTTACTCCCAATCTGTGTTCAGGGTATCGTCGATATTGATTAATTATGTAAAGAACATCCTCATAAAACTTATCAGGTTTCATACCAAAAGAATACGATTTTGAATGACGCCGCCAATAGAATAAAGGCTCATTTAAATAACCTATTTGGTATTTTTTTGACGCTTTAAGAGAAAAATCCCAGTCTTCAATACTGCAATTTTCATTGTATAATCCTATATTATCATAAACTTCTTTCTTAATAAGGATGCCTTGGGTAAATAAAAAATTGATTTTTAGTAAGTCCCTAAAAATATCTCCCTCTTTGCAGTAGTCATCCTTTGAAAGTAACTCTGTTGATTTAATGTCTTCGTAATATGCATAACCGTTAGAATAGACAATCTTAAATTGAGGGTTTTGCTGATGATAACGCATTTTTTTTTCAAAGTTCTCTAATATTAACCAGTCATCGCCACTATGTAGACCTATAAAATTACCTGTACACATATTCTGTAAAGCATAGTTAACAGCTTTAGGCACTCCAATATTGGAATCAAATTTCTTGGTCTTATAGCGGCGGCCACCCAGATTGAGTCTTTGCTGAGCTAGCTCGAACGTTTTATCAGAAGAGAAGTTGTCTATGTAAATTATTTCAATGTTTGCATAACTTTGATTAATAATACTATTAATTGCCTCCTCTATAAATTCTTCATGATTCCAGGAAAGAACAATTACGCTAATTAAGGGATTACTTTCAGAAATATTATCCTTGTCTAAATGCATTAGCAGTAGAAGTCTTTGATTGACTTAACAATTACCTGAATGGCAGAGTCTGACATCCCTGGCCATAGAGGTAAACTTAAGCATGTATCAGCAATTTTCTCTGCAATAGGAAAATCACCTTTTTTATAAGCGAGTGATGAATAAGCTTTCTGAAGATGCGGGGGAACAGGATAATGGATTAAGGTTCCAATTCCTTGCTTTTTTAAGTGTTCTTGTAAGGCGTCCCTTTTTGATGTTCTTATTACATATAAATGGTATACATGCGATGCATCCGTAGCGATAATGGGTAAAATTAAATCACCTGTTGAGTGTAATTCCTTATTATACCATGATGCAATTTCTTGTCTTTGAAGCGTCCATTGAGGTAAATATCGTAGCTTAATCGATAGAAAAGCCGCTTGACATTCATCCAAGCGCATATTATGGCCAATAATTTCGTTATAATACTTTTCAGTGGAACCATAATTCCTCAAAGACTTAGCTTTTGTTGCAAGTTCTTCATTGTCAGTAGTAATCGCTCCAGCATCTCCCAAGGCTCCTAAGTTCTTTCCAGGATAGAAACTTGTTGCATTAATATGTCCCCACGATCCAGCTAGCTTTCCTTTAAATTCCGCGGCTTGTGCCTGTGCATTATCTTCAATTACAAAAAGACCATGTTTATTGGCAATGGCCATTATTGCCTCCATTTCACAAGCTTGTCCGTATAGGTGGACGGGCATAATAGCTCGCGTTTTTGGCGTAATTGCGCTTTCTATACCCTTGGGATCTATATTATAAGTTTCGATATCTGGTTCCACTAACACTGGTGTCGCACCTACGTAAGATACAGCTAGCAATGTGGCTATATAAGTGTTTGAAGGAACAATTACTTCATCTCCTCGGCCAATTTCTAAAGTCTTAAGTGCAATGTATAGTGCGTCGAGGCCGTTGCTTAAGCCAACTGTGTGTGTTACGTTGTTGAAATTGGAATACTCAGATTCGAAAGCCTTTACCCGGTCACCTAACACATACCAAGCCTGATCAAAGAAAGCTTCAAAAGCCTTAATTATCTCAGGCCTAATTTGTTTGTTTACTTCTGAAAATGATACAAACGGAATAGACATGTTATTTTTTAACTACAGCAAAAATCTCTGCGCAGATTTCAGGAAATTTCTTTCCTGCTTCATAGAACCCTTGAATCATTGCATCATCCCAATGCTTGTCAATCTGACTATTAGTCAACGGTTTCAAGAAATAACCACCCATTTTTTTAATTATGAATGATGCTTCTTCTAAATGTGATCTAAGCATCGGGAGATCATACACTCTATAATGCCCCAGGTCATGGTCCCTTTGGTTTAGCTGATGTTCATCGCTTAGTAAGCCCATCTCCACGGCTACGGTGCGGTGAAGTGACTTGGCGTTTGGAACTGCTACCAAAAATACACCGTCGTCTTTTAGCCACTCCCGGATTTGTTTTAAGACTGATACCGGCTCCGAAATATGCTCTAATACATGACTCATCACTATTGTATCAAACTTAATATCTGTTTTAAATTCTTCAAACAGTGAGCAATGTTTCTTTACGTTTTCATATTCAGGAATTTGATCTAAAAGTACCTTTGAGCCTTCCACTATATGTAGTGTTTTAAATTCTTTAGCTAATAATCCAGTCATATACCCTGACGCTGGACCTAGCTCTAAAGCGATCTCTCCCTTGAAATATGATTTCAGGGTATCAAACCCAAATTCTGCGAGTTTAAAGTCAAAGCTTAAAAAAGACTGATTATAAAATTCAGCAGACTGGTCAACCTTATTTTGTATCTGAGTCATAATTAATCAAAAATTAAGTCGGTGACGTTTTCAACTATAATGTCTGGGCCATATTCTTTTAAATTCTCTTTATTTAAGAATCCGGATAGTACGGCGCCTGTTCTGAGACCTAATCGTTTCCCCACCTCTATATCATACCCGGTATCTCCAACTATCCAATCGTCTCCGGTAAGCACTAACTCTCCGATAAGTTCAGCTTTTCCTCTCTTTTGTTCTGTCACTAAAATCTCTTCGAAGATATCTATTAATTCAAAAGAATTTAACTGCTGTTGAACTACAGCTTTGAATTGCCGCGCTGTAACAACGTACAAACTATTTCTCGTTTTCAGGTTTAATAAATACCTTTTCAAACCCTCAAAGGGAGTATCTAACTTCAACCATTCAGGGTCCTCTATCAACCTTAGCCATTCATCCTCGAAAGTTTTAAATTGATCTTCCCGATACCCAAAAATCTCTGTGAGAATTTGTTGGTGACCAACTTTATTTTGTTTTAAGTTCCAGTATTCAACAAATGAAAAGGTGGAGTTGGGAACTAGGTATTGAAACAGACTATACACCCTCCTTTTTGAATCTAAGAGAGTCCCATCTAAATCAAAAAATATTTTCATTTAACTAGGTTCCTCATGTAATCAAATTCAGCAGCTAGACCCTCAGACAAAGGAGTTTCGGATGCGAGAAGGTGACGTTTCATTTTATCATTATTGAAAATATAATTTCTACCTGGTGCCTGCAATTGCCTTGTGACAGGTTGGACGCTTGAACCATGCATGTTAATCAACAAATTAATTAGATCCTTTACTGATATTTGGTTTTCGCCCACTAAGTTTATAGGGCCAATAAATTTTTCGAGCTGAATCGACTTTAGTAATGCCTTAACCACGTCATTTAGGTATATAAAAGATCGTACTTCCTCACCCGTACCCCAAATTTCAAGTTCCTGGTCTTTAAGTAACTTATACATGGATAGTGGAATGATCTTCTGATATTCCTCCTCGCCCGGGCCATATACATGCCCTATTCGAAGGATTTGATGAACGATGTTTTTTTTATTTGCCCAAATATCAATCATCCGTTCGCAGTAGAGTTTGGAATTCCCATAAAGGGAGACAGGCTCTATAATTGTTTCTTCTGTTATTACTGTGTCGCACTTGTAAACGTCTAGCGTGCTAGCGAAGATTATTTTTTTCAGATTAGGAAGTTTTGCCTCCAGCAATTTTTGGGTACTAAAAATATTACCAGCACAATTACTTAAGTCATTTGCGTCGCTTGAGTGTTTAGGAGTAAAAGCCCCTAGATGAATTATTGTACAAATAGATCCCCAGCCCCTATCGTTAAAATAATCAGGTGAAAAATTATAGCTTGAATGTAATAGAGTTTGGCAGTTAATAATAGGCGCGGAAGTTAATGCAACAACATTTTCATATCCGTAACTTTCTTGTAAAGCCACTAATACTGCCTTTCCAATAAAACCGGACGCTCCTGTTATTAAAATCATCTAAGGTTTTTAATCTCTTTTTTCATTTGTTCACTATTCATTAAGCGTGGCTTGGTGTCCATTCCTCTTAGCCAAAGCAGTCCATCTTCCAATGGGTTTATTTTTTTTTCTAACGCTGGCATTTCGTTGTACAACGCAATATCTTTAAATATTTCAGGCATATTTAGACCTGCTTCAGTAAAGAATAACACAGTTGTAAAAAATCTCGAAATGTTTATTTCCGTAGGGTTAGGGATCCCTTTTTTATCATAAGCCATGTCAACACCGTATATTCCATGCGGTTTATTGTCTACGGCTTTAATTGTAGCTATTGAAATTTCATCTACCTCTGTATTAGAGAACGTCTGTCCAATTTTTGTTACCCCTGTAACGCCCGAAACAGTACGATTGCCGTGGGTCCAACCCTTTCTAATTCGAGTTTGCGCAACAACAAGTTCCCCCTCGTGCCAGATTGAAAGCCAGGTTACTGTATTTGGAGTTAACATTTCTGCAGCAACAAAGTCTCCCCAACCATTATATCTATCAATCCATCCTTTTGCAAACATGAAGTCATTGGTCGGGAGTGCCCCTTTACCACCACCACCTATAGAGGATGCTCTGAGCCAAATGGCTCCATTCTCATCTCCGAGCTCCTTAAACGCATTTGCCAAATCCTCCTCCGTAATTATTAGTCGATTTTGGGGTACCTTAATTCCTCGATCCTTAATTTTTAGATAAGTTTTATATTTATGAACGCAGGTGTCAATTACATCATGTGAGGGCATAAATGTTTTGGTTCCTGTAGCATGAATTTCATCCCTAAATAAGGAAGCGTGAAAAATTTCAAGATCATTTTGAAAATGAATCAAAGATGGTTTCTCTGAATTTAATAACGAAAGTAAAGCTGGTTTATATTCTGGGGTATCAGCATAAGGGATATAAAACTTCTCTTCAGCATTAGAAAGAACTAAATCAGTTGGTTCGCTGCCCATACCAATTATGATTTCTTGTTTTTTATTTCTTAACAAAGAATTAATTACGCCCTCCGAGGGAGCCCCTCCAGCTCCGGCAATTAATATTTTAGCCATTTTCTTTATATTTCACAAAGTTCCTATAATCTCGGATATAATCCTCTTCGTTATAATTATGCGAAGCTAAGACTAGGCAAATCACCCCTGAAGAGAAGTTTATTTCCGCAGCCCAAATTCCTGGTGGAATATGTAACCCCATATATGGTTGGTTTAGCTGAATTGTTTTTTGTGTTTTCCCATCGTCTAGATGGATTTCAAATGCCCCGCTGGCCGCGATCAAAAACTGATGACACTCCTTATGGGCATGTGCTCCTCTTGATTCACCTCCAGGAATATCATATAGATAAAAAACCCTACTCACCTCGAAAGGAATATTGATCGAATTTTCTATTACTGTAATATTGCCTTCTCTAAAAGATGTTTTGGGTAATTTATACACATGACAATCGAAAACATTTGACCTAACTCCCATTTACTAATGTTTTGAAAGTTTGAAAATCTCTAATGTAATCATTGGGATTGTAGTAAGTTGATGAACACACCAGAGCGACAGAATTTGTAGAAAAGTTTTGCATACCCCTCCAAATGCGAAAAGGGATATAAAGTCCATAATAAGATCTATTAAGGGGGTATATGCTTTCCTCAATACCGTTATGTAGTAGGACGTCAAAACTACCAGATAGACAAACTATAAACTCTTCTTGCTTTATGTATGCATGTCCACCCCTTTTTTGCCCACCAGGCACATCTGAAATTAAATACGTTCTTTTTATCTCAAAGGGTATTTGGTTATTGCCTTCAAAAAAAGAAAGATTTCCTCTGGGATCTAAAATCTTTGGGAGATTAATAATGTGTGGCAAATTAATCATCAAGCACGGGATCAAATTTAGTTGTATATGGGATATTATAATGCAAAATTCCGGGAAATGGCTTTGCGTTGGTGCCTTCCATTTCGTTTTCTATTTGAAATTGGATAAAATCTTCTTTTACCAGTAGGGGGTATCGTTGATCTTCTCCAAAAATAAGCTTAAATTTATAAATACCTGAATTCAATAAGTTGGGAGGTAAAGTGCCGTGGACTGTATACATACCCATTTGAGAGTCCTTATGAGTGCTTATCAGATTGCCTTGATGAAATATCACAATTTCATCAAGGGTACGGAGCTCGAATGTCACATCCAAATTTATATTATGTCTGTAGTTGACGAACCGTAACTCAAAAGCGACTCCGGATGATATTGTTATTAAATTACCGTGTAACGCAGATATCTTAAATTCTAAAATACGGATGTTATCATTGCCAGGCGCGCTTTCAATAATTCCAATATGCTCGAAGTTTGAGGATACAGTTGCCATGTCCTGATAGAAAGTCACTGCATCACCTCTTGTACCATTAAATACACTTAGTCCATTTTCTAAGACTATACCTTGGGTACATAAGGCATTGACAGCAGCCATATTATGGCTCACAAACAAAACCGTTCTTCCCTCTCCCTTACTTACTTCCCCCATTTTCCCTAAACACTTCTTTTGAAAATCACCATCCCCAACCGCCAACACCTCATCCACAATTAAAATCTCAGACTCCAAATGTGCCGCCACCGCAAAGGCCAGCCTCACATACATGCCGGATGAGTACCGTTTTACCGGAGTATCAATATACCGTTCAATTCCTGCAAAATCCACAATCGCATCAAAATGCTTTTTGATTTCTGCTTTCCGCATTCCGAGGATTGCTCCGTTTAGAAATATATTCTCTCTTCCTGTAAGCTCAGGGTGAAAGCCGGTTCCCACTTCTAATAGACTGGCAATACGCCCTTTCCCGGTTATTTTCCCGGTAGTGGGGGAGGTTACTTTGCTTAAAATTTTGAGGAGTGTACTTTTACCGGCACCGTTGCGGCCAATAATACCTACCGCATCTCCCTCTTCAATCTCGAAATTAATGTCTTTTAAACTCCAAACAATATCACTGGTGCCTTTACTGGTACGATCGTTACTTTCGCCAATCCGTAGATAAGGGTCTTCTTTTCCGCGAATGCGTGCAAACCAGCGTTCTAAATCACGACTGATAGTGCCTGTGCCGATCTCTCCAAGCTGATAAGCCTTACTTAAGTTTTCTGCTTTTATTGCAATGTTACTCATTCATGTCTTTTT
>DASVUU010000287.1:0-1502 GCA_036386935.1 Cytophagaceae bacterium
AGCCCGGACCGCCCACCCGTAGCTCTGTTGGATTGGCAAAGTTCCCATATTCATCTAAGCCGATACCTAAATAGCCACCTGTAACCCCATCCAAGGGCAAAGGGTCTTTGGACGACTGGTACTGCGCATATCCTAGGGAGCCACCAAATCCACCAATTTTAAAAGCATTATCAGCAACAGCACCATCGTAAAGAAAGAATGTAATACCATCTGCAGGGTCACCAAAAGGGTCACCGCCATAGGTAGAATACTCAAATTCGATACGCAAACCATATTGAGAGGAAAAAACTGTTCTATTGTAGATAAATCCCTTTTGATCTTTTACGTTACGCGTTAATCTAAGATAACCATCACCGACCGGGTCGGTGATTCCCGTTACAGGATCCAGCTTTCCAGAAGTAAGGTATGCTTCCGGCTGGCCGCCAAAAACAACACCCGGGGCACTTGAGTTTTTGAAACTTTCGAAATACGGAAACTGTGCAAATAATTTCCCAGTGCCGGATAACAGCAACAGAATTAAAAGAGCAAGTTTATTTTTATTCATAAAAATACATCAGGACGCCAACTCATACATACAATTTTTAAGCGCCCGCTGCCTTGTACAAATATAATGCTATATCACAACTGATTAGAATATATTTAGCGGGGGTGCTGTTTAAGCTGGCAATAATCATTCTTGGGCCAAACATCCCTTATCGTGTGCATTAAATTCCACTTTTTGAGAGAAAAATTCACACAAAAATTCAACATCAAACAAACCTTTACAATATATAGCCGTAGAGGTAGTTATAATAGAAATTCGGACTGGTTTTACTTTGGCACAAAACTGGTATATATACGAGTTATTTAGAAAGGGGTTTCTAATATTTAGTTCAAAATAACGCAAGTGTTAACATGTTAACAAGTTCCTGTGCTAAATGAAGTTTTGGTTAAATATTTTTGATTGCTTAGTTATATCATTTTGAAACTTACATGAGTTTAAAACGCGGACTTATAGGTGCAATTTTCTTTATTCTCATAGCAAATATTTCCTACTCGCAAGAGGCGAGAGGTTCATTATTGGATGAATACAATTATGTTTTTGCAGAAAAACTGGTTGCCGTTGCGAAAGAAAACTACCCGAGAATTAAGAATTACCAAAGCAGAGTCAGGAATACAGAATTGAAAATTAGCAACAATAAGATGGGCTGGCTTTCTCCTCTGAGTTTCTCGTATGTTTACTCCCCTACTAATACATTAAGTATTTCAAACCCAACCTTTTTTAGCGGATACCAAATTGGCTTTTCATTTAATCTCGTTTCTTTGGCACAAACTCCATCGAATGTAAAAATGGCAAGAGAGGAGAATAAAATAGCTAAATACGACTTTGATGAATATCTATTAACACTTAAAACAGACGTAATAACACGCTATGTTACTTATTTACGTGCTGATAAAACTGTTAAACTTTTTACACAATCTTATCAAGATGCTCAAAATGTGCTTTCCAGGATAAAATATAA
>DASVUU010000288.1:0-2203 GCA_036386935.1 Cytophagaceae bacterium
TGTGGGATATTTATGAATCCATTGGTCTTCTTTCTTGAAGAAATAATAAGTCTAAAATCGGGGTAATCGTTAATAGATAAATCCAGGTTTTCCATATAGCCAATCCAAAATTCTTTTCCGATTGTACTAAAATCTTGAGCGTTGATTGAAAAAGGGAAATATAGAAAAAATAGAAAAAAATTTTTCTTTATCATGACATTTAGTTCTTAATTAAAATTAAAAAAATAATAAGTTCATCTACGACGCTTTTGGGTTTCATTGCTGCTGCGGCCATTACTTTTAACGTAGTAAAATTTTTAGGTAGTAAAATTCTAAGATTAGCTAGGTTGGCTGCTTTCATCTCGCATAATAATGCCCGATATCGTAATTTGAAGAATAGTGATTATATAACCTCATTTGACGTAATAACTTAAGCAAATAACTCCATCATTTTGTTTTGAACCAGTTTTAACATTTTGCTGCCAAATCAACTTCCCGTCAATTCGAGTTGCGCCTGCGCTCTACGACTTATAAGAAACTGTAGTGTCTATGACACGGCGTATAAAGAAAACTAATCTCCAAAAGCCTTACCCCTTTTGTAATAATCTATCCCGACTGAAAAAACATACATCCATTCATTTCTAACGATGTTGTACGGACAGGATTTTAATGCAAATACCCTAAGCTAGATTCTAATATGACCTTAGTAGAACATTCTACTACTAGATAATTATCTTGCCTCTAAAATTGACGTTATTTCATTTCTTTTATTCTTCTCTCCTGCCTTCTTAAATAACCATAGCATCCCAGACTAAAGGCAGGCAAACAAATTCCGTATGCTTTCTTGCTAGTTTTCCTCAATCGTTTTTATAATCTTATTAGAGGTATATTACTTAAAATCCTATAAAACTTCTCATAACGTTTGGGCTCGTTACTCGATACAATTAGATGATGTTGTTGCTGATAATACACCAAGCATGTATTTTCAAGCCTTTATTCTGTTGATAATAGGAAAGACTTTGTCGGTAAATCTATATAAATAAAACGAACACAAATGTCAACCCGATCCCCTAATGAAAACGTTAGAAAATGAATAGCATATTGGTCTCTAATTTTCACTCAGCATCTGCCCTACTAAAATAAATATAACCTGGATATCTGACTTCACAACCCGTGTCCAGAGACAGTAATTTTCATTTATAATCCGTAGTCAAAAGACTACGGAAAAGGAGTGTATTTATGTATTATCTTAAAGTTTAATCTAGTAAATTAACCGTTATTATCATGATAAGATTGGTATTTACTTAAAAATTTGATATGTTTCATAATCGAGGTTACACTACGCTGCGCTGCTAAACATGGATCGGATCCAAGTCAAAAAATGCATGGGTCTCAAGTCTCCAAATTTGTATTTACTGCTCATCTTTAGTTAAAAAGAGGAGCCAAAATATCGATTTTAGTTTTATAGCAACAGCAGACAGACGTCCTTCAGAAATTAACGCCGACGGACGTTAGTGTTAGCTGAGTCATAATAACTATAAATCAACATCATCATAAGATTGTATACTAAATCGGGGAAGCAAGACGGTATATAAAGGTTAGGAAACCTACTTGTTCCGACGCTTATGAAATCAATTCTCTTCTCTCTTTCTTTTGCTGTTTGTATAGCGGATCTCTACGCTCAATCTTTCCCAATTAAGAATCATTGCAGCAAGAACAAAATCTATAGTTCATTTTTAATGAAGCATAAAGATGGGAGAGATACGGCAATCGACGGAGTAATAGCGTTTGTTCGTGAAAGGCAATTCATCTTTTATAATGATACGACAGGATCACCAATCTATTTTCCGCTCAAAGACCTACAAGAGATAACCGCTTATACAGATAAAGCAGTTTTCCAGGCAATCTATCACAATACCTACTGGCTATTCAAAGTACTGGAGGGTAGATTAAACCTTTTTAATTACGGTACTATTTATTCTACGAAATCGTCTTTCATTCAGAAGGACGAGGGCGAGATTAAACCATACGACCTCAAGCTACTCGGTAGCTATTTAGAAGATAACGATAAAGCATACAAGATATATAGAAAGGGCCAGATCCAATACCTCCTTGGCAAGTCAGCGGCAATAGTTGGCTTCGGGTTTGCGGGTGTGACAAGTGTTCTTGGTATATATGCTAGCCGGGATGAATCGCTGCGAGAAATGGCAAAGGTAAATCTCGG
>DASVUU010000289.1:0-5943 GCA_036386935.1 Cytophagaceae bacterium
GCTATTTACTACATCTTCAGCAGATGGTACGCCGGGTAGGTGTTTAAAATCTTTTACAAACCTTTCTACCTCACCTAGCGATCTCAACCTATAGGACTTGTCAAAAACGAAGTCTGACCATGCCGAGCTATTCTTTACTGCCACCCTAACTTTCTCAGTTAAAATACCATCTTTAACATAAAGTCTGTAACCTGCTGGGAAGGAAGTAAAATCTGAAGGCTCTCCAATGGTGACAAAGCCAGACCCAACCGTAGCGCCACTATTAATAGTCATTGTTTCCTTATTGGCTGTAGCGAAACGGATCGCCGAACCGAACACATCAAAAACTAAGTCGTTTCCCAGTCCTGACGGTGGTCCATTGAGCGTTCTAATAACCTTATCACCGGTTGTAGCAATCGGACTAAAACATCCAGTACAGGTAGCAATTGCAAGTTGTAACTGAGCATTATTGACCGCTGAGTTAGTAGAAGTCAGATTGAGAGCTGTATTTCCGGCGCCCGAAATATCTAGCTCTACCGCCGGATTGTTTTTACCAATTCCGACAAAATTAGCTAATGGGTTTGTGTAAGTTTTTCCATTTAAATAAGACCACCCACCGGCGGTTTGCGCATTTATAGAGAAGCAAAAAAATAGAGACAAAGCGACTGCAGAAGCCGCCTTCATTACCAAGTTATTTTTCATAATTAGTTTGTTTGATCGGTTTGGATGGTAAAAATGGTTGTATGTAGCAAGATTACATAAGTTTTAAAACTTTAGCAAGCTTGTGCTAAAATTACGTCACGGCTAAACTTTCATTGATAGTAAAACAAATTAGCTGAAAATGACGGACGATCAAACCATCTCAAACGCAGAAATTGAAAGCAGCCACTTCTACAACTAGGAAATTTAAAGCATGAATACCTGAACCTGGTAAATGCCACTTAAAAAGAAATTTGTAGCCATTAAACCTAACGGCGTCTTAAACTAAAATACCATTTCTCATGATGGGATTTCATTAAACATAATACAGACGTTTATTAGTATAGTACTTTTGTTAAGAACATTACTTTCTTCCAATAGAGACACACATGTTTGCCCTTTTTAGAAAGAAAGACTATGAATGACTAAGCTCATTTTTATTAAAGCAAAAGCCGCTAAAACCTCGTGGAAGGAGAACAATCAACGGTGACACAATGCCCTTAGATACATAATTAAATGCTTTTATATTTATGATGACATTATTCTTGAAATCTAATTTGATAACCAAAAACCCAAGCTTCGCTAGGCATTGCCTCATGCAAATACATTTTTTTGGAAAGGCTCGGAAACCTATTCAGATATACATATAATAAGTCAAAAAAGAGCCAAGGACCATCGAGTGGGTGGGCTTTTTAGAGGCTTACCTTCGAAGTGATGATCTTAACCGTATAAGAAGCTTTATGAATTCTAAAAACACCTGTAAATTAAAAGAGAAAAAGGCTTTCCGTGACTCGAAAAGAATCCTTTTTTGCAGGGCAAGTGAATGATGTATACTGGCATTCATCCATAAAATCTTTCTACAGACCTTTAAGGTAGTTATGAGCTGCAAGCTTTTGTAGCTATACTGCGTTGACGACATTGAGCTTCGTAGCTTGCGGATTTTAGTACTAAAAAAACCCGCATATGCAACTTTATATTCTTTAGTGATCCGAGCGATCACATCAAAATCTTCGTAAGCTAATGTTTCATCGTATCCACCCATTTTCAGCAATACTTCACGTTTAAAAATGACCGTAGGAGAAGGAATAAAATAATTTGCCACAACTTTTTCATAGACCTCACCTATGTAGGGACGTTTCCAAGATGGTGAGTCATTGTGAAAATGGAAGGCAAGATGTTTACCATGCTCATCTATGTATTCAGCGCTTGAATATACCAAACCGTAAGTGCTATCTAAATTCTCAAATAAATCAACTTGGAGCGATACTCTCTGGTCTACCAATACGTCATCAGCGGAGTGATCAATAACATAATCTCCAGTGCTTACCGCAAAAGCTTTGTTGAAGGATTTGCAATTGCCTATATTGCTTTGATTCGCTATAAAATTTATCTGAGGAAAGGATAACAATAATCTACTAATGACATCTCGACTATTGTCTATGCTACAATCGTCCACAACTATAATTTCAATGTTTTTGTATGTTTGATTTAGTATTGACATGATAGCCTCTTCCACATACTCGCTATGGTTGTAGCAAAGACAGATAATGGACACTTTAGGTTTTCTACCCCCTTCCATTTCAAAAAATGATTCTCCTATATAAATAGAACACTAAAATAAAGTAACTGACTGATCGAATAAATTGTGCAAAGGGAATCCCTTCTACGCCCATAAATCGAGTAAATATAAATGCACACGTTAGGTAGACGATGGCTGAAGAGGCCTCTGTGATAACAAACAATCTAGTCCGCGTTTGGGCTGTGATGAGGTATGCGGGGAAAAATGCAATTAGTTTGAAAACATCTCCCAATAAAATGTAGTGCATTAAGGAAGAAGCGCCGATAAATTCTTTGTCAAAAAATAATTGCAGGAAAAAAGGTCGAAAGAAGTATATCAGTGTTAAGCCTCCTATTATAAGGGGAACAAACAGAAATAAAACTTTGCGGATATATAGTCTAAGCTGATCATAGTCATTCAATAATCTTGTAATTTGAGGAAAGTACATGATGCCAATGATGGCTACCAGACCTCCGGTATAGTATTCAGATATTTTCATCCCTGACTGCCATAGCCCTGCAACATGTGCGCTGTAATTGGTAATTATATATTGCCTGATGATATAGTCTGTACCTTTACCAAAAATTAAAATAATAGAAGCCATCAGAACGAATGCGCCAATCTTTTTTATGCTTTCAAGGTCGGGCTTATATAACTTTAATATTCCGCTTTTATATACAGACAACGATGAAACCAGCAGACCTGTTACAGATGAATAAGCCCAGAAAAGTAATGTCGACCTGAAGGCCGGAGAAGAGCCGGTCAATATAATAACTAAAGGAAGTATAAAATTTAATATTGAAGCGAATAAATATATTTTAAGCTTTTGAGCGGCTACAAGAAAAGAGAGAAATAAATACGAAATTATTTGGAGAGGAAGTACTATCAATAAGGGTATATACCAAGATGTAAAATCTTTGATAAAAGGGAAAATTTTAAATATCTGCTTGCCGAAGAATAAAATTATAATTGAGCTGATGACTGTCCACAAAAAGCTTAGAAATATCGAAGTTGAAAATATTTTTCGCCGTTCTTGAAGCTTGGGGTCTTCAGCGCTTAAATAACGAACGACTCCGGGGTTTATGCCATCCACTGGAATGGAGATAAATATTGCAATCAAGCCCTGAAAGTGAGAAAATAGGGAAAGCCCCGAGGGCCCGTAATACACCGCTATTATTTTATTAAGCAAAAAGCTCCCGAGAGATCTCACTGCGACACTTAAACCAGACCAAAAGGAGGATTTTATAAGTTGCATACCCAACGTGAAGATAAGCAGATTATTAAAATATGCTAGGATATCAAGCGAACCAGATACTACTTTGATCTTGCACACCGACTATCCGATTAGAAAAAAACCTCTTAAAAGCAATTTCTAGGCACATTTAAATTCCGTGTTATCTTTCAATTGAACTATTACAAAAAGTTTTCAATTGAAAACTATACATCTAATCCTGGGTGACCTATATTTGGAAATTTATCATCAGAAGTTATTGGCAAGGTCCTTCCATTATCATTTCAATTAGTTAATTTGAAGTTCCGTGTCAACGTACTAATCTTTAAGACAATGCTATTGAATCAACCTCAGAAAAATGTTTAAGAAAACTCTAGTCCTATTTTTGATCAGCCTTATAGGTTCACAATTGTGTTTTTTAACTGAACGGTTAGGTTATGGCGAGGCGTATCCTTTTTTTTCTTGGAAGCTATACTCTCAACCTCCCGGAAATAAGGGGATGGCGAAGGAATATCGAATTTACGCTAAAAGTGCGACCAATGATGCTTATGTTCGGTTGCCAATAGAATCAACCTCGACCTTTTCAGAAAGCGAATATTGCTATACTTTTAACTTCCTTGTCGATAAAACGATCACTGCTGAGAATGATAGTTTAGGCAAAGTGTGGAAATATAAATTACTTAAGTTCATAACACATATTCACCCTAATCGACAAGGATATAAAGTTGTAGAAGAAACCTATATCCCTGATTCATTAATTTATAATTCCTCAAACTATGATACGGCGACTGTCATCACTTTTTAAGGGATATCCTTTAAGCAAATGTAGGCTTAGTAACAGCTTTAAAGAAAATTTGGAAAATTCAACCATATATAATTATTACAAGGGGTATAGATGTTTTTTATTGCTCACATTATTATGGATATGTTTTGAAGGATTAAATTACTATCAATTGAGCGGTAGACCTGCTGAAACTTTTGTACCTGGCAACTACTTCGGTAAGGCATTAATGCCTCAATTCCCAGATAAGGTCTTGTTTTATTCCGTTATGACGTTAGGGTTGTCTATAGCAATAAGCCTGGGCAGATTTTATGACAATCCAATAATGCGGGGCATCCTTTTTATTGTGGTCGCTTGGCTGAACCTATTCCAGTGGAGCTTTGGCTTTGAATCATCTGTGGGACATTTACTTATCTTAACGCATTTTTTAGCGATATTTCTACCTTCCCTTAGCAGTCGTTCTACACAAAATAAACAAACTGTATATAATTCAATCTGCGTATTTTATCTCGGAATTTTGATTACCTACAGTTTTTCGGGCCTTTGGAAAGTAATAGGGTTGGCCTATAAGCTAATAACGGTATCAACGGACATTCATTGGTTAAACAAGGGTGCTTTATATATGGCAGTGATCTCTGCTCGAAATTACGACAAAGACGTCTCATGGATGGGCCCGATCTTTGCTATTCCCCTTATTTGGCAAATACTATTTCTAATTGTAACCTATACTCAGTCCATTGCATTTGTATCAGCCTTTAGACTAAATATAAGAATTTGGATTGCGGGGATATTAATATTGATGCATTTAGCTAATACGTTATTTTTTAGTACTGATTTCTTCAATGCACCGCTTGTATTATTATCAATTTTTTTTCCCTATCACTTAGTTTCCCAAAATAATATCACTCATACCTTCACGTCTAAGGTTCAAGGCTTTGGCAAAGACTTTTCATATACCAAAATTTATGAAAAAGGAGATATTGATAGCTTTAAGGGATTTTACGGTTATCGAGAAAGTTGGGTAGACAAGCATTCACTCTTAGGTGGGTTGCTTTTCGCTCCAGGAGTAGGCGTTATTGGTAACCTCTTATTTAACCTTTTAGGAGCAAAGAAAGGAATAGGGAATCCTATTAAACAATAAATCAATGTGCGGGATAGCGGGCATCGTTCAATTCAATAATAATGAGATAAATCTTCCCGAAAATTTGCTGAGTTTAAATAACTCCATAAAACACCGAGGGCCAGATGATGAAGGATATTTCTTCGCAGGCGATGAAGGAGAGACTATAACTGCAGGAGGAGACGACACGCCCGCCAACATATTTTCCTCAAGCCTTGGGTTCACTCCAAAGGTTTGGATTGAAAATATAGAAAACAAGTACAGCCTTGGGCTCGCCCATAGACGATTGAGCATCATCGACCCAACTCCTGCCGGACACCAGCCTATGTCCTACGCCGACGACCTTTTGTGGATCGTATTTAATGGAGAAATCTACAACTATATTGAATTAAGAAAAGAATTGGTTGCCTATGGACATCATTTTATAACTAATACTGATACGGAGGTAATCCTTGCCGCCTACAGAGAATGGGGAAAGGAATGCCTGCATCGGTTTAATGGAATGTGGGCCTTTGTACTTTACGACAAGACTAAAAATTTATTATTTGGTTCAAGAGACCGGTTTGGAGTAAAAC
>DASVUU010000290.1:0-8284 GCA_036386935.1 Cytophagaceae bacterium
ATTTACCGCATCATAATTAACCGCTGAAGGTTGCCAGCCGGTCTGCGCCGCTACTTTTATGCCTGTATTAGCACCAGTAGGCGAGTATTTTAGAACTTCAGTGCTCGTCAAGACCCATATATTACCGCCGTTGTCTACGGCCACATCCCATCCTCCCGTTATAGTAACTGAAAGGGAAACTGCCTTGGGGTTTGACACGCTACGTTTCTGCACCAATCCTCCTGATTTGATTATATACAAGAACCCACCAGACACTGTCATACCTTCTGCAGCGCCTACCCTTATGCTATCGACATAAGAGTAATTATTTGAACAATCGAAACGAAGAAGATCTCCGTCGCAATTGACTACATATAAATAGTTGTCGTCGATGGCTATCGCGTTTGTGGCTGTTCCCCAGCCCCAACACTTGTGACCACCTGTCCCATTATATTGTTTTGGATGTGCAACGGGTTGCCCATCCTTAAAAACCCCAACGCAGCGGCCCGCTTCGTCCCATTCACTGGCGGTGACTAAAGTGCCGTCCGAAGCAACGTCTACCTCGCTGGCATAGTTTTGTACCCATTTGCCGTTTCCACCATTAAAAGTATTCCCTAGATACCCTCTAGTTACATTAGGTATCTGCGCTGCAAGTTGAAAGCAAGACAGTAATAGGAAGCAGAAAGCTAGCACCTCCTTTTGGCGTTTTCTATCTGTAATACTGAAGGCCGACCATATCCTTATTAAGTTGCTTGCTAAGTGATTGACTAAGGTTTTTTTCATCTTTTAGTTTTATTAATGGCTTCTCCTATTTTTAATTAGAACACTTCATACCTAATACACCTGACTCCGTTAAGATACCGGCTCCTCTTTCATTTTTTTTTATCAAAGGACTAACCTTATACAGTCCAATTGTCATCTTATATGAAGAATATAAGGCAGAGAAAACATCTATCATTTAATCATAAGCATTTTGGATGCAATCCGCTTTCCGTCCGCTTGAACGTTTACCGTATAAATTCCCTTGCAAAGGGAGCTGATGTCAATCGACTTTTTTATTTCGTTCATAGTACCCTCACTTAAAATTGAGATTTGTCGCCCTGTAATGTCATGAAGCGATACCGTCACTTTCGAAATGAATGAAAGCGTTAAAGCCAATGAAATCGTATGCTCTGCAGGGTTTGGGAACAATTGAATATCATTCGACTGAGCGGCAACGTTTGCATTCTCGCTATTTGTAACATTCTCCTTACAATCTCCTGTCGGACACCATCTATGCATTTGAATATTGCCCATTGTAGCATTTTCTAGTAGAATTACATATTCTCCGTTCCTACGCAGTGATACGCTGATTCCACACTTCGCGTCTACCTGCCCTTCGGTACCAACCCAGCCATTCATTTTTTGCGTGATGGTTCCAACCAGTGCGCCCGTATACTTATTTAAAATTCTGACATGGCCATAACCGTAGGCGGCAAACAAATAACTACCTGCAACTCTTATAGCTAGTACCCTTCCGCCACCATAGTTCGTTTCGGGAGTATATTGTAAATCATTAAAAGGCATATTTGCAACCCATTTCTCAGAGGGGCTAGTATTCCAATTTTGAATGCATCGAATATATTTGTTTGTCCCATCAGCCTCACTTGTAAGGCTTGCGATGAGATACAAGTTATCTGTGTCGTCGTCCAGAGCCAAGCCACTAGCCCTGTATTTTGTATCTGGTATGGGAGCTATTGTGGAAGTATTGTAAATGGGATTACCAAAACTATCAAACCCCTTGAATGGATATTTTATGCAATGGCTAAAAGGGGTAGGTTTTTGGGCTAGCATATACACGTCGCCGTTATTTTTAACTTGTGTATAGGAAGTATATTCCTCTCTTCCCAGAACTTTGTCCCATATTTTAGTTGATGGGTTGTAGGTGGCAATATTGTAGTTGCTTCCTGTAGGCAGAACTACTGAGGGAACTGCTACTTCTCCCTCACTTGTTGGGTCAAACCGAAACATTTCCAAGTCATATCCTGCTTGCTCCGACCTTGTAGTAAATAGCTTTCCTTGTATTCGAAATGCGCCATGCCCTAATGACCGCGACCCAACATCGGTCAGATGATCAACTCTTGGATCTAAAGGATATTTGAAACGATTCATAGTGAAGCCCTTCAACGACCACTCGCTACCAGGTGTTGTTTTGGTGTAGTCAAGGGAATAATGGTGATATTTGGTGTATACTTCGGTTTCGTTGTCGGGATCTATAGCGCCACCATCCAATGAGGAGGCACAAAAAATTCTCCATTGGAGTGTTCCTGAAGCATTGAATTTCTCAACAGCCGCGCCCCAGAAGCTCCCATATCGGCAGGCGACATACACGTTGCCAGAGGCATCGACATCAATTCCGCTTATCCAATGCAATTTTGCAGTATTGTTAAATTGTCCAGCAACACCCGAAAATATTCCCTTTAGGACCCCAAAAGTACCTACTTTACTGGGCGTAGCCGAGAGATTGCCGTATTTCCAGAGTTGACTATGCTCATTCAGGCCTCCTACCAGCAATTGGTTGCTATTGTCTATAGCTAAGCTCTTAGGCTTTTCAAAGTCAGAAATTGTTGCCCCTTGTATCCCTTTGTTGGAATATGAAAGAATGTTTTTCCCATACCACGTAGGGCCGTCAGAAGGCGTCTGGGGACTGGCAGGGTCCCATTGAAGCACCCATATTTTATTGTTATTGTCAACGGTTATCCTGGTTGGATTGGTCACCGCCCAGCTGATATCTTCAGTCATCGTGCTAACGGTGTATATATGAACCTTGTTGTCCGTAAAATTGCTTATATACATTTTTCCGTTCTTTATAAATAATCCTTCTATATCCTTCCCATTCAGATAAGTGGCCTGCGGACTTAAAGAACCACCATAGGCGAATTTTTTAATTCCTTGATTGGGTGTACCGAAATATACATTGTTTGCATCAGCAGCAACGGATTTGACGGGACTTCCGAAACCAGAATTGAACCCATCATATTGGCCGGCAAAACTTCCGTCTGCAGTATTGAATGAAGCACCCCCTCCACCCCGTTCGTGGTAGCCCGCAAAAAACAAAGATCCGTTTCCCAGTTTAATATCTTCCAATTCCTCTGGGACCCTTTCCATATGCTGTAAGTCCGTAAACTTGCTGAAGGTATTGCCGACCCAGGATTGTTTCACAGTACCGGGGGGAGCAACAGGGGCTTTTGCTGCAACATTTTGAATAAGACACATTCCTATCACTAGGGCTGCAGGAATCAATTTCAAATTCTTCATATTCTAAGGACGGGATTGATGACGAATCGGTTACTCTAAGAAGTACAGTTTCAATCCTCCAACAGGGTGAATTAGTTGTAAATCTGTGTATTATTGTATTACACTTGAAGTCGTCTTATACCCGGCTTGGAAGAAATATTATTTAAAAAATCTTTTCAGTTTGGGAAATATTTAGAAACCCACATTAAACCCAAATACAAAAGTCCGCGGGGTGGGCTGAACAAATAGATCAATGCCTAATTGTCCATCTTTTGTAAACTGGTTCTGTGATTCTGGATCTAAGCCCGAATAGTTGGTAATCGTGAAAATGTTGCCTGCAGTGACATATATGGTAAAAGCTTTTATAAACTGTTTCTTGAAAATAGAGGGATCTCCGTGATAAGACAAGGTAATCTTTTTTAGTCTCAAGTAGGAGCCGTCCTCTACCCACCTGGAACTCGCTAAAAATGGATCACTAGTCGTGGTTGCCATCGGAACGTTGGTAATATCGCCTGGATTCTTCCAACGCTGCAATTGCTCCTCGCTGGCATTTGCCCTACTCGCCGTAATTGGGTTATTAAGCACTTGGCGTGTCATATTAAATATCTTGTTCCCATAACTCCATTGAATAAAAACATCCAGCTCCAAGGGTCCATAGCTAAAATTATTTGCCACGCCTCCGAAGTGCTTGGGCAAGGGACTGCCGATGGTTCTCCTGTCACTTTCGGTGATAATGCCATCCCCATTTAAATCAGCATATAAGGGCTTACCGGTAGCTGGGTCAGCACCCTCGTATACGTATCCATAAAACGAACCGTAATCTTCACCAGGCATAAAAATATTAAACGATGCGCCCGCAGGCCCACCTGTATAATGGATTGTCTGCCCTTCTAAAGATGCACTTCCGACCCCACCGTTAACATCACCTTTATCATAAGCAATGACTCTATTTTTTAGGAATGAAATATTGAAATTTGTTTTCCACCTGAGCCTTCCAGTGGTATTTATAGTATTTATGCTAAATTCTATTCCGCTAGTATGGATAGACCCCAAATTCCTGGCAACGGCCACTACCTGAGAATCGAGCGTGAGATATTGCCTTGTCAGCAGGTTATTGCTCCTTTTTATATAGACATCGGCAGACACACTGAGCCTATTCTTAAAAAGGGAGATATCTATTCCTCCATCTGATTGAATCAATCTCTCCCATTTTAAATTTGCATCAGGGAGACGTGGATCAAGATCTCCCGGATTGTTAAAGTTGTTAATTATCTGACCTTTCCTATTATAGGTTCGGACAGCATCCTGATTGCCAGATGCACCGTGGCTTGCTCTTAACTTGACTTCTGTGAATAAAGGAACATTTTTAAAAAATTCCTCTTTTGATATTCGCCAGCCGAGTGCAAGCGATGGGAATATGTCGCCGGTATTGCCGCCTAGCCTGGAGGTCCTATCGAGACGACTGTTCACATTAAATAGGTATTTGTCTTTAAAATTGTAATTTATTTTTACGAACAAGGAACTCATTTTCCAAAAAATGTCCGCCAAAGTAGAGTCATATGAGCTACTAACGGTTCCGTTGTGATTTATACTGCTCCACCGGGCCAATAGAAGCTTATACCGTGATTGCTGATGGGCGACACCTCCTAGAATTGATAAAAAGTGCGAGTCGATCCGCCGATCATAGCTAATTGTATTCTCATTGATCCATAAGTTTTCGTGGGCTCTTGAATCAAAAAAGACGTTTCTAGACCGGGAAGACTGCAGTGTAGGAGGAAGATTCACAGCTTCTAAAACGTTAATGTAGTCTGAAGAAAGACTAGATTTTATTTTTATATTTTTATTTATCGCATATTGACCGTATACACTTCCAATAATTCTCTTTTCATGTATATTGTAATCAATGTCATTTGCGCTTCTTAATGGATTTTCGATTCCGCCAGGATCATTGCTATAATTACCATTGGTGTCTCTGACGCTTAAGGAAGGATTTCTGCGAAGCGCATTCGACATGACAGCGTAGCTGGAAGCCCCGTCAAATACTTTACGATTCAGTGAGGCGGCACCAAGTGCATTTATTCCAAACTTGCATTTTCCAATGCTATGCTCAATATTAAGCTTGAGATTTCCCCTCTTATAATTATTTTTTATAATCGTTCCAGATTGGTCAAAATATGCAGCTGACAAATAAATGCGAGTTATTGAGTCTCCTTTTGAAAGAGACAATAAATGACTGGTAATGGGTGCGTTTCTAAATATTTCCTTTTGCCAATCTGTATTAATTCCCGTGGCAGACAAAGGTGGAGTACCAGTTGAACCCCCATTTCGCATGGCCTCCGCCGCATATTCTGCGTATTGGTCTGCGTTTAAGAGTCTATATCTTTTCGTGTTTCGCTGAATGCCTGTGTAGGTATTGTAAGTTAAGGCCAACTTTCCACCTGTCGACTTTTTCGTTGTGATGAGTACTACCCCGTTTGCTCCTCTGGAGCCGTAAATTGCGGTAGCAGAAGCATCCTTTAAAAATTCTATTGAAGCTATGTCAGCAGGATTTATATCGGAAAGTATACTGATATCTTGACCACCCGACAGGCTAAGTGACCGTTCAAAGTAATGTCCGCTCAGCACCGGCATTCCATCCAATATATATAAAGGTTTGTTCTCGCCCATGAGCGAAGCATTTCCTCTTATTCTAACATACACCTCCCCACCTGGATTTCCAGAATTATTTACAACCTGCACTCCTGCCACCCGCCCTTGAATAGCTGATTGGAATGAGGTAACAGGCATTGCCTGGATCTCTTTTCCACTAAGAGAACTTATAGATCCAGTGATATTCTTTCGCTGCTGTGTTCCATACCCAACCACGACGACTTCATTCAGACTTCCTTTTTCGTACTCAAGCTTAATTTTTAAAGTCTGGTGGTTTTTTACAGCGATAATTTCTTTGTCAGAAAATCCGGTGAAGGAAACAACTACCACTGATCTTTTAGGCAGCTGCAACGTGAACCATCCCGCAGAGTCTGTCAAAGTGCCGAGATCTTTACCTTTTACTTTAATGTATGCGCCAACGAGCGGTTCATCGGAATCGTCAACAACGATGCCCTGCAAATTTACAATGGGCTTCTCAATTGATTTGAGAACAATATGGTTGGAAACAATATCATAAGTAATATCTGTATCCTTGAGTAAGACATCAAGAACATCCTTTATACTGGCGTTAGTAAAAACATAGCCAGGGTTAGGGATAAGGTCGAGCTGACTTTTATAGTAAAAAAATTGCAATCCCGTTTGTGCACCAATCGATTGAAAAACCTCGGCGGTAGTTTTCCCCCTTGTCCAGAGATTAATAAGTTTTTGTTCTTGGGAGAAGGCAACTGAATAGAGACATAGTAAGCAGAGTATTCCTAGTTGAAGAGTTATTATTCTTACCATCAATAATTGATTATTCTAAAAACGAAGCCATGGCACAATCTTTTCGGTGGGAAATAACTGTTATTTACATCTGCCAGGATATAGAATCACGGAATCTCCCTTTACAGTATAGTTGCTATTGGAGGTTAGCTTAATCATTTCCAATACAGTATTCAAGGAGTCATTTTCAATAACGGCATTAAAGAGGCAATTTTTATCTACCAGTCCTTGGATGCGGGTATGGACCCCGTACCTTGTTTCTAGCTTTTTCAATACAATAGGAAGTGGGTCGTTGTGGAAAATAAGTTTTCTTCCAGTCCACGCGATTGACGAATCCCCATTCGCTTTTTCAATTTGCATGTGTGAATCTTTCTTCTGATACACTGCTATCTCTCCCGGCTTCAGCCTGTACTCGCGAGTTTTCTCCTTGATGGTCACGCTTCCTTCCGATAAAAACACTACGATGTTGGGCTTTGAGGCATAGGATGAGATATTGAAATGTGTACCTAGCACCTTCACAGTAATGTCTGCAACATGCACCTGAAAGGGGTGTTTGGGGTCTTTCGCTATTTCAAAAAAAGCCTCGCCCTCTAAAGTTACGTCACGGGGCGAAAGATCTTTGTAATAGGTAAGCTTAGATCCTTTATTTAAATAAATAGTTGAACCATCTACTAGAGCAAATTTGATTTTCGCATTATCCGGTGCCGTTCTCGTTATTATATCCTCGCGTTTGGTCCTACCTTGTTGATCCCACTGTGACATCACATACGCTAAGCCAACAAACACTAGTAGTATGGCCGCTATCTTGAAAAAGGTTGACCAAACAAAACCTTGAGATCCCTGCTCAATAAATCTTCCTCTTGCCGGAGATGGTGAGCTCTTCCCATCTTTTAAATGCAGCTTTATGGAATCCCACAGTTCAGGCGATCCGGCAAGTAATGTTTCATTGTTATTCATGATTTCGTCCCAATCCGATTTCATCATCTCCTTAACCATCCGCTCGTCTTTAACAGAAGAGAGCCAGAGCAGAACATGCTTTGTCTCTTCCATATTTGCTTCACCCGCAAAATATCTCTTCAGCTGTGTTTTTATATCTCCTGCCATGATTAACAATATCTAGTAATACAATCGACATGGACGCTTACCCTGCCTTCTTACTATGTTTATTTACATTTTTATAAATAGGTACCAAACGAGGATACCATATTCTTTTAAGTTCTTCCTTAGAAACTTTAGCGCTTCATTCATATGGTCATTCACGGTCTTCACGGAAACTGATAACTGATCAGCAATTTCTTGGTAGGTTAGTCCTTCAAAACGACTCATTTGAAAGACTTGCTTCCTTTTGGGGGGAAGCAGGTCGATGGCTTTTTCTACCAGTCCTAGCGTCTCGCGGTAATTGATTTCTTTCTCTGTGGCCAGGTCTGATGATATTGTTGAGAGCCCGATCATATTCCTATATTGATCCTCGAAAGCACGTTTTCGAAGCGCATTCACCGTGCTGTTATAGGCGATGGTAAATAAAAAAGATTTTAAAGATAGTTCGGGGTTAAGGTTCTCGCGGTCCCTCCAGATTCTTAGAAATACTTCCTGCACAATTTCCTCTGCATCCTCTTTA
>DASVUU010000291.1:0-7169 GCA_036386935.1 Cytophagaceae bacterium
TGAAGACAAAGCCGCTGGTAAAGTGGGACTTACTTTGACGACAACAGGTATAGGAAACTGCTTGGCAGTAAACAGCAATACCATTATAAATATCAATCCCGCTCCTACCGTAACTGTTGGAGAGGACATCACGATATGTTCAGATGCACTAGACATACCTTTACTTGCTACCTTTAAAATAGCCGGTGGTGTGGCCTGGACTAGCTCGGGTACCGGTACATTTAACGGAATTAACACCGCGCGATCGTTCTATTTACCAACCGCCAACGATAGAAAAGCAGGGATCGTAAACCTTACAGCAACAACCACAGGAAATGGGAACTGCCAACCTGTAAATGATAAACTTGTACTCATCTTCACTCCTACTCCTACCGTCAACGCGGGAATAGATCAGACCATCTGCGCTGACCTGGGAACGATCGATTTACAAGGGAAGGTAACTGTTGCCTCTGGTGGAACTTGGGCAAGTCTGGGAACAGGCAGATTCAACCCAGATGAGAAATTATTGAATACTGCTTATGCGATTTCTCCAGAAGATACCACTGCAAAAAAGATAAGGTTCATACTTACAACAACTGGAAATGGAACCTGTAGGCCGGTAAAAGATACCATAGATTTTAAAATAAACCCAAGTCCTGTCGTGATAGCAAGTGCGGCTTCAGTGTGTGCCAATGTGAACGCGCCAGTGCAGCTAACAGGCAAGATAGGAAATGCTAAAAACGCAAGATGGTCCACGACGGGTTCAGGAGCGTTTGCTCCAACGGCAACAGCTTTAAGTCCTCTGTATTATCCTTCGGAGAACGACAAGGCCGCAGGAGTTGTGAAACTGACATTCACCTCCGAAGACGCCGGTACTTGTAAACCGGTAGCATCGACAGTAAACTTAATAATAGCACCAATTCCTAAGGCAGAGGCCGGAATTGACCAATTAATTTGTAGAGGAACACAAACTACCCTTAGCGCTAAGACTTATGAAAACCTGCAATACTCTTGGTTGACCACGAATAAGGTAAATATTGCTACAACTTCTCAAGTACAAGTGACGGCTAGAAGGGATACCTCTTTTGTTCTTAAAGTAACAGACATCAAAGGTTGCACCTCCGGAGATACAGTGAGAGTGCGGGTAGTAGATCCACCAAAGTTCAATTTGCAAGATCATTTCTGTTTTCAAGCTCCATTGACCTTGAACTCAAATCCATCTACCAATGGAACCGGTACTTACCAATGGTTTAGAAACGACACCATTTTATTTGGCAAAAACACGAACAAATTGCTTGTAGAGAAATCAGGAAAACATAAGATAAGCTACAATATTGGAAGTTGTACCGTGTACGATACTGCCAAAGTCACGGACCTCCCGGTGCTAAAAGGATTGGATAAGATTACCTGTATAGGCCTGGAGACAATGCTAAAAACAACAAAATTCGCCAAAGCAAAATATCAATGGTACAATGAGAAGAACGTTGTTATTAACGGTGCGACAGCTGATTCCATAAAAGTAATTGCTGCAATCCTGCCAAGAGACACGATCAAGTACTTTGTAAGTGTTACAGATAGCTTGGGTTGTATAAATAGAGATACGCTAGGTGTTATTAGTTTGCCTCCACCAGCGCTTAATTTGGTCAACCCTATCAATGCCTGTTTAGGTAATGAGGTATTACTAGACGGGAAACCATCAAACATTGAGGTATCCGGCAAGGAAAAAGTGATCTGGTCAAGAGACGGGAAAAAGCTTGCTGATACAACATTGGCAATCAATGTGAAGCTGCCAGGATATTATAAGATTCTTTACAAAATCGGCGAATGCGGCGCGGCAGATTCTACCCTGTTAAGCTTCCTTGACCCACCGAAAACATTGATGAATGATACCGCCAAGTTCTGTCTGGAGTTGGATGGAAAGGTATCGATAGATGCTGGTCCTGGATATGCCTACCTATGGCAAGAAGACAATGGTGACAAAAAAGATAAAACCATAGATGTATCTACGCCGGGCTATCACTATGTCCAGATCTATAATGAAGGAAATTGCTTTACCGTCGACAGTATCTACGTCAAAGACGTTTGTCCTCCTAGATTATTTGTACCTGACGCGTTCAGCCCAGGTATAGAAGGGCCTGACAAATACTTCAGAGTATTCGGCGCCTATTTCGCGAACTTTAAGATAACCATATTCAACAGATGGGGTGAAATAATTTATTACAGCGAAGATCCCAATTTCAGATGGGACGGTTTCTACAGGGATGATATCATGCCTAATGGTGTATACACCTACATCATTACCTACGGTGCCTTGTATCAAGAATTTAAGGATGATAAAAAGAAAGTGGGTAGCGTAATTATTGTCAGATAGAAATGACAGATGAGATATTCCTAGATATTATCAGCTAAGTGTCAATTAACATTACCGTTATCCTAGTTGACATGTGAATAAATTTGGGCAAATAGCTCCTCCGTCGCTACCGGGCTATACATTGCAATGCTACGTGCCTCCGCATTTTCATTGCTATCCCTTTTGCATTTTCAAATATTTAAAATTTGGTCAGTGTATTTATTCACCAGCCGTGGTATTTCTATTGGAAGCACGCAGCTTCGCAAGGTCTTTTTCAATTTAAATTGATGGTGAGCCTTTCAGGATATTTATAAGAGTGGCTCCGCACTCGTCTTCGGAATGGACATGTATATGCTTCCCAAATGATAGACGTGAGTACTCTGAAATTTCGTCCCGTCTGGTCTTTTAGTTGTTGCGACTCACCTCAGAAGAGATTACTTTTAAATGTTCGTCTCCGAAATCGCTGACAATTGGAAGCACAGAGCAGAATGATTGCTCAAGCCCCAGCGGAAGCTTAGCTCTGTTTCGAGGGAGGAATTATTAAAAACCGAATGCCGTCATTTTTAAATATGAAAAAAGCAGTAATACTACTTTCAACTATTATAGGAAACATCGTCTTATTCTCCTTCATCACTAAATTATTAAGACAGCCCGATGATAGTGCTGTAGCAGCTGGTGTTGCCCTGATGTGTATATTTGTCCTGGGAAATATTTTTATTATTATGCAAGTAACAAAAATGAAATAAAATGAAAAATCTTTTAATTTATGCCTTATCCCTAGGAGTCATGTCTAGCTGCACCCGTATTGACGCAGGCCATGAAGGAATATTGATAAAACAATATGGGTCTGAAAAAGGTGTGCAAGATGTATCATTAGTGACGGGCTACGTATGGTATAACCCTTGGACAGAAGATGTGGATCAATATGCTACGTTTGTACAAACGGTAGATTATGAAGCATTCAATGTAAATGCGAAAGACGGTAGTGAATTTACAGTAGACCCTACCCTATCTTTCAATATTGTGAGTGGTAATTCACCTAAAATTTTCAGGAAGTACAGACGAGGCTTGGAGGAGGTGAGCAAGACCACTATCCTTAATTATGTCAAAGATGCTTTCAGACTACAAATGAATAAATACACTACTGATGAAATCGTAAGCAATAGAGAAAAGTTTGAAACTGATGTTCAGAAGACTTTGTCTAAAGTGTTAGACGACGAGGGGTTCAAATTAGAACAATTAACAAGTGGGCTGAAGTACCCTCAAACCATAGTAGACGCGGTGAACAGCAAAAACAAAGCAGTTCAAGATGCTATGAAAGTAGAAAATGAACTACGGGTAACTGAAGCGCAAGCAAAAAAATTGATCGTGCAAGCAGAAGCTGAAAAGAGAGCCAACGAGCTAAAACAAAGCTCTCTTACACCAATGCTTATCCAGCAACAATTTATAGATAAGTGGGACGGCCACACCCCATTGTATGGCAATGCACCGGTGCTGTTTCATTCTGTGAAATAGAGAGGGCTTAGGAGAATTCTCCTAAGCCTACCTATAAACCAAATAGGTATAATTGAGATTTTATTTTTTATTACCTTTCTGGCCTTCATAATCATCTGCGTGATCCGATATTTTAGCGTCTCCGTTAGAAGGAACCAGATAATGATTGCATTAGGAATACTGATCCTTGTGATCATTATATCTTTGGTTTACGTTTTATAAAGAATAGGTTGAACTATAATAAACCAAACGAAGGACAATACTAATTTAAAGGCATGCAGACAAGATATATTTCACGCTGGTTTTAATACGCAATTATCAAGTAATTTTTTATCATTATTTACTTAATACACCAAAGTCAACAAGAGTGTAAGATTAGATGATAACGGTTAAAGTGCTAGGGAATGTAAGGTCTTATGGTTTATAGTTCATATATTAAAAGATCTAGCTCTTCAATTTTTCTAAAGCCCTTATCGCTCGTTAATAACGGAATCTACTGAAAGAATGCAGACGATGCAATTATAGAATCAGGTATTCTAATCTTATATTTCTTTCTAAATTCAATGGCAAGTTCCTTTACTTCTGGTTTTAGGTCTAGAATCGTACAGTCATTAAGTAGATTTTTAATTTGTTGTTCATCTTCAGCGCTTAAATGAGGGAAGGATAAAAGCTCAATTTCAGTTATTACTGAAACTACTAAATCCTTATCTGAAATTAGATCAACAACTTCGGGGTCACCTTTTAAAAAGTATAGTATGATATTAGTGTCTACAAAAAGTTTATTCCCATTCATTCCTTATCTTCTTTTGATACTCCAAAGGGTCAATATCGGTTTTCAAAACTCCGGCATATTTTCTCAAATCTTTTCTGCCAGCTTTAGCTACGGCTTCATCAATGAGTTTTTTCGCTTCCTGTTTTGGAGTTCCCTTTTTTATAATTGTTACCATAATCTTAAGTATATATTCAATATAACAATTTTTTTGATGCTTTCTGTCTATGGGGAAAGGATTTCTGTCAATATGCCTCAGCAAAGCGAACAGGAACCATTTTATCATTTGACCTACCTTAAAGTTGGTTGAAAGGGATAACAAATCTTCTGTCAAAGCGCCCATTGCTCCTCTTATAAGTGAGTCTTAAGATGATTTGTCCTTTCCGCTCTTTCCTTCGTTTTCAATGTCAGTGATTTAGGAAAGCGTTTTCTAGACTCAAGGAGCATTGGCAAATTTACCATTTCTTCAAAAAAGCAAGATGGTACTTTGAACACCTCACAGTTCTGACTTCCCATTTTATGAGCTTTGGGTTTAAGTCCATCAAATCTGTCTCAATCTTGAGACTATGCGAGGTCCACCATTTGGAAATGTCATAACACTGCACTTATTTTCTTTGAAGCAGCTACTATGTACTGCTGTTAATTATTGCTTGCCAATTTCTTCTGCTAGTCCAATAAGAATCCCTTCAGTTCCGCGAATGTAGCATAGTTTATACGAGTTTTCATATTGAACGACTTCTCCCACTAGTTGAGCACCTTGTCTGATTAGTCTAGATACCATTTCTTCAATGTCTTCAACGGTAAACATAGCACGTAGATACCCAAGAGCATTCACAGTAGCAGTACGATGATCTGATATAGGAGCTGGTGTTATAAATTTAGAAAGTTCTATTCTGCTGTGACCATCTGGAGTAACCATCATTGCAATCTCTACTGATTGAGAAGCAAGCCCTGTAACACGTCCAGCCCACTCTCCTTCTATTGTTGCTCGACCTTCGAGCTTTAAACCTATCTCGGAGAAAAAGAAGATAGCATTTTCAAGCGATTCTACAACGATGCCTACATTGTCCATTCTTAGTAATTTGTTCTTGGTCATAATTTCTATTTTATATTAAACTCAATTCATTAGTTTCTTATACCCGTGCGATTGTCATAAAGTTCGCTAATCATTCGATAGGTACAGTACAAATATTACCGATATAGGTAATTTTATCTGGCAGAGGTTTCGTCAGGGTTACCACGATCGACCTTTATGACATGCATTCACTTCAGCTTTTATAAATAATTCACTTATCTAGTAACTGAAAGGTTTAGGAAGAAATATCTTATATTATAATCTAACCGTTAATGTATCATATCACTGCATTATGCAGTAGCATAATTTTTTTCATCCAATACATTTGCAATATTTTCAGATCAGCTACAGAAATGATAAAGCCATTCCTCATCAACAAACTATCCATTAATTGGGATGACGATAACATAAAATTTTGCTTTGTAGCTTTAGTCTACTGCCGACTCAGATGCCAACTATGTTATCTATCGTATACTCTTGCAGCGGGACTTTCCGCCGTCAACTCCGTAAAATCATCTGAATAATTTATTGAAAATTTCTTAACTTTATTGCTGGAACCTCATCACGTACACATGACCAGCGACCTTTTATCATTGCCGGATGATTTTTTTATAGGTTCAGATGACACCCTTATCTGCTTCTATTCCAACAACAAATCCTCTGTAAAAAACAAAGTGGTTTTTACTAAAAATATGTTCTGTCTATTGCAGCATGGCGTAAAACTGGTTCAAACCGCTTGGGGCGAAGAAACTATCACGAATAAAGATCTTTTAATACTTACAAGTGGCAGCGCCTTGATGTCTGAAAGTGTTGCAGAGGATGATAATTATGAAGCAATTCTCATTTTCTTCGGCAACGACACGCTCTCCGATTTTTATGCAAAGCACCCATTTAAAAGTAGCACCAAGCCCCAGAAAAAATCAATACTGAAGGTGACAAGGGACGAGTTTTTAAATAATTTTTGCCAGTCCTTACAGCTGCTTCGTAGTGACAACAACAAGTCGATTGATGATCTGAAAGTACAGGAAATATTAGGTTATATCTCTGCTAAGTATCCTGATACATTTCAGCTATTAGTTTCTCAGGCATTGAGGGACAAATCGACCATCAAATTGAAACAAGTGGTTGATTTCAATTTGAACAAAGGAATGAGCATTGAGGAACTTTCTTTTTTATGCGACATGAGCGTCTCTACCTTCAAAAGACATTTCGCTGCCATCTACAATATGCCGCCGCAAAGGTATTTCACTCAACTTAAAATGGAGCAGGCGAAACGGTTTCTTAGTTTGCAAAAGAAACCAACCGAAATATACTCCGAACTTGGATATGAAAACTTGTCGGCATTCAGCAGTGAATTTAAAAAGCATTTTGGTTTATCGCCTAAACAATTTCAAAATAACATTTGAACCTTTATAGGAAGCATTTGGACTTCCAGAATAATAATTGATCATGTAGCTTCTTGCATCTTTGTAGTATAAAAGATAGAACCATGAAACTTATAT
>DASVUU010000292.1:0-4448 GCA_036386935.1 Cytophagaceae bacterium
CTAAGTCATGATCTATCAATTTTGACAAGTCTTCCATATTATCAGAGCTTGAAAGTATTACGATCTTAGTTTTTTCTCTGATCTGCGATGGGATTTTCCTAAATTCATACAGAAACGCATACCCGTCCATAACAGGCATATTAATATCTAAAAAAATCAAGTTAGGCCAGTTTTTAGGCTCAGTAAATTGTAGTTTCAAATGATCCAAGGCCTGTTTCCCAGAGTCCTTAACTAGAATAGATCCTTCAAATCCGCTGTTTTCAAGCACCCTTTTGGCCAAAAAATTATCAATAGGGTTGTCGTCTATTAATATTATCATATATAAAAAATTTAGTTAATATCGATACCGTTAGGTATTCTAACGGTAAATGTACTTCCTTGGCCAAAAATTGATTTAAGGTCAATGGTTCCGTTTAATGTTTCTATTTTTTCGCCAACTATAAATAGTCCCAGACCTGTGCCGACACTTTGTTCTGTGCCTCTAAAAAACATGTCAAAAACTTTGTCAATAAATTCTTCTACGATTCCTATCCCATTGTCAGCAATAGCAAATTCGGAAGTCTCCTTAGTGATGGTTACATTTATTGAAATGAATGGATTGGACACTTTGGGGTTATAATACTTTATCGCATTTGAAATTAAATTGCTGATTATTACTTTTAGTCGGAATTTATCGCAATACAAGTCACAGTCCTGCTTTATATTTACCCGCCTCTCAATATTGCTGGCGCCCTCCATAAATTTCAATAAATCCAATATTTCATCAATGAAGGAAGTGGGATCTATTTTCTCCCATTTCAGCTCCGTTCTAGCATTGCGGGAGTGTTCTTTTATTTTGACAACCGTTTCTTCTAGCTTATGTATGCTTTTTTTCATGTAGGACAGATACTCCTGAATCCTAACATCGGTGCATTCCATTTGAGCTAGGTCAACCAATCCTAAAATAGATGTAAGCGGAGCCCTGAGTTCATGTGAAGCACTGTACACAAATCTATCTAGTTCCTTATTGATCTTTATAAGTTCTAGGTTTTGCACATTCAACCTTTCGAGAACTTCCCCCTTCTCTGCTTCACCTCTCTTTTGTTTTAAGGCGCTTAGGATAGCTGATGGTAAACGGGCAAGATTGCTTTTAAGGACATAATCATCAGCACCATCTTTGAGGCAATTTACTGCAAACTCTTCAGACACCGTGCCGGTCACTAATATGAAAGGTGCGTCTGGAATGTAGGTTTTAGAAATCTTTAAAGCCTTATAAGAGTTGAATTGTGGAAGTGTATGATCAGATAAAACTATGTCTGGGTGAAAGTTTTGTATCGCTTGGGTATATTCATTTTCGGTATCTACCCTTTGGGTAATAAATTTCATCCCTTCCTTCCGTAGCACTCTTTCTATCAAATAGGCATCTTCCTCGACATCTTCAAGAATTAGAATTTTGTAATCTTTTTCCATAGGTACTAAGGAAGTGTTTTCTTCAAAATGTTGAGAATGTTGTCTAAGTAGGATGGCTGGTCGAACATTAGACTTTCGCTAAATATAGATTAAGTTTTAGAGTGCGACAAGTTAACACGACTTTTTTCGACTAAAAATTAATAATCAGTAACTTATGGCAAACTTGCGGGATAAAGTTTGCAAACTGCGTTATAAAGTTGATATATTCGGCCTATCTTTCAGCTCCAGCCATGATCCTTACCTTTGAAAGAAAACTAATTATCGGCTTTAGTTTTACTATTGTTATTCTATTATCAATAGCTTTCTACTCCTATAAAATAAATCACAATACCGTTCAAACCGGTCAGATGATCGCGCGTACAAACGAGTGTCTGTATAGGATACAAGGCGTGATGACCATGCTGGTCGATATTGATGCAGGGCAACGTGGCTATATGCTTACCGGCAATCAGGTCTTTTTGGAACCACACACTCAAGCTATAGCAGATATCTCTTTCTACATTGAAAAGCTTAAAGCTCTGGTAAAAGACAACAGCATTCAAATAGCGCGGTGTGATACCTTGGTTGATTTAGTAGATGAAAAGATACGTGGATCTATTAGCATGATCGAGAAGAGGAAATCTATGGAGTACCAGACTGACGTCGACATCGAGTCGATGTTGGAGAGTAAAGTTGTGATGGCTAACGTTCGCTCCCTTATACATCGAATGGAACAAGAGGAGAAAGGCTTGTTGCGGATGAGAAATAAAAAGAATGTAGCTGAAGTAAAACTTTTTAACATCACTTTTTTCGCATTGATGGCAACAGATATTTTGATACTAATTATATTATTCATAGCTATTTTTAATACCACACGAGCGCGACGAACCGCTGAAGAGAGAATAAAGTCGTTAAATGAAAATTTAGAAAAAAACATTATAGAACTTGACTACACCAATAGAGAACTAGATGCCTTCAGTTACTCTGTTTCTCACGATTTAAGATCGCCCTTGCGTTCCATCGATGGCTATACAAAAATACTTCAGGAAGATTATGCTGATAGATTTGACGACGAGGGAAGAAGAGTAATGGACGTTATCAAGCGAAATGCCCAAAAAATGGGTCATCTCATAGACGACTTGCTGGCATTCTCCCGTCTTAATAAGGCAGATCTAGTTAAGTCAAATATCGACATGAACAAACTGGTTCATTCGATATTGCTTGATTTTGCAATAGAGAAAAATGAAAATGTAAAGGTCAATCTTGGCAACCTTGCCACCGCTTTTGGTGACATAAAAATGATCAAACAGGTGTGGATTAATTTGATATCCAACGCTATTAAGTATTCCAGTAACAAGGTTAATCAAATTATTGAAATTGGTTCGCTCTCTTCAGCAAGGGAAACGACATATTTTATCAAAGACAATGGTGTAGGCTTCGATATGCAATATGTGAATAAGCTCTTTGGTGTGTTTCAACGGTTACATAATCAAAGCGAATTTGAAGGCACTGGCGTAGGCTTAGCTATTGTGCAAAGAATAATTGCAAAACATAAAGGGAAAGTTTCGGCAGAAGCTAAGATCGGAGAGGGTGCCGCATTTTATATTGTTCTTCCCAATAAAAATTAAATACTATGGAAAATAAACATGTAGAAATACTTTTAGTCGAAGATAATGTAGACGACGCTGGGCTGACCATAAGGGCCCTTAAAAAGATCAACCTTTCGAATAACTTATTGCATTTGCAGGATGGGGAAGAGGCACTTGCCTATTTGTTTTCTAAAGAGAATCAACCTTATCCGCGATTGATTCTTTTGGATCTTAAAATGCCAAAGGTAGATGGCTTGGAGGTTCTACGTGCAATTAAGGCTGACGAAAATTTAAAGGTAATTCCTGTTGTGATGTTGACTTCCTCGAAAGAAGATCAGGACATCGTTCAATCCTATGCGCTTGGAGTAAATGCTTACATCGTGAAGCCAGTGGAGTTTGATAAGTTTGTAAAAGCTGTGGCGGATTTGGGCTTATTTTGGATGATTATAAACCAGCCACCGAAAAATTAAAAGAGGCCTAATCTCCAGAATGAAAAGGCTTCTTTTATTATGTTATCGAATTAAACACTGGTTTTAATCTCTTTATTTTTGTCAGGGAAATAGGTGTCTATTGCCGCTAATAGTTTTTCGTTAGTCAACGGTTTGAAAAGAACATCATCCACTTCCAGTGCTCTTATCCTGTCAATCGATTGTTCATCGCCTACGGCTGTAAGTGCTATAATGATTGGTCTCTCTCTGTTCAAAAAGTCCATTTTTTGAAGGAATTCCATAAACTGAAATCCGTCGATTAGGGGCATTATTAGGTCAAGTAAGATAAGATCGGGATAATTACACAGATGATCGCATGTTTGTAAATACTTGATAGCTTCACTACCATTATGGACAATTTTGATCTCACTTGTTATCCCTAAATCTTGAATAATATTTTTGTTGATGTAATTGTTGTATTGATTGTCATCAACCAGTAAAATTGAATTAACTTTTTTCATTCTTTCCTCGTTTAAAAGTCCACTTCTAAAGTTCCCCTATTTCTATATTAAGACATAGATTGGGCCAGAATGTTTCTAAAAATTAAAAACTTTTGATAAGATTTTCAAAATTCAGATATTTAGCACGTTATGATTAGATAAATTGAATAATGTCCAATCAATGATTAAAAAGTTTAGACGAAGCGGGAGGTTTCCTTGGAAGCTAATTTGTAAATGGGGCAATTTTCCACATGTGCTCCCGGTAAAAAACCAATACTCATCAAGAATTCACCGACGATTTCTCCTCCTGTAAACTTAAAAGTCTTCTTAAAAAGTAATATCCAATCTTGCTTTGGTTGGGGAAAAAAGTGCTCGAGCCATGCTTTGAAGCTTCCAAAGTCGTTTTGCAAGTTCATCACGACTTGGGCATTGTGAATGGCTGCTAGGATTTTTAACTTATTTCTAATAATGCCTGGGTCTAGCATAAGTCTATCGATGTCATT
>DASVUU010000293.1:0-4079 GCA_036386935.1 Cytophagaceae bacterium
ATACGTGTCCCTCTACCAAAGACTTCTGGACATGTGGACAGCGGTTTGCTTTCTACAGTATGGTTAAAGGTTCAGCACCTCAGCCAGCCTCATTCTATTCTCCAGGTGAGTATGAAAACCTCACCTGTGCTCAGCTCACATCACAGCCCTATGCTTCCATACAACCAACACCTCCAGATGCTGTGCAAGGAGATGGCAGGACTAAAGTAGAGATCACCAAGGCAGAGATGAATACTGGGTGCAAAAACTCCTGCGAGAGCAAAAGAGAGACCTTCAGGCAGGATTTGCTGGAAGTAATTAAGAATCGCTGCTATGACCTTGAAAGCTGCAAAGAGAGCAATACTGACAATGTCATACTAAAAGAAGACTTCGAAGTCATACTTAATAACCTGGTAGAAAAGTGTAAAGCAGAATGCAACATTCAATCGCATAGCTGCTTAGAGAGTTCATGCAGAGTATTCAACACGGCAAAGAATACACTTGGTGACAACAGCAGTGATGTAAAACTGGAATATGGAGTTGGAGGCCCGACGCCTTACTGCGAGCTTAACCGTTATAACCGTGCCATGAAAGGAGTCTTTAAGTTTGATATGGTCAGTAAATGCACCAACTCAAGCAACAATCCAACAAGCACCGATAAGGACTTCAATTGCCCACCAGGGATAGAAAATGACAAGCTTTTTGGAGGTATTCCAAATTATAAAAGCCCAAGTTTCTTTGAAAGTAAAGCACTTTCCAATACTATTGATTTAAAAGTATCTGTAGCACCATAAGACTATCAACGACTAATATATAACCTATGAAAAAATTAATAATTTTCTTTACACTAATAATAGTATATAATTATACAAAAGCTCAGATATTGGATCGGTCCTTTATTACAGAAACGGGGGGAAGCAAAATACCTGGTAAGGCGATTATACGAGTCCGCTTCTCAATAGCCGATCTATCACAAGTAGATTCAATATTCATAAACTTTGAATCCAGCAAGGATAAAGAGGATATTTTCAAAGCAAAAGGGAAAATTGAGCGAACCAATGAAGGTAGCTATAAGTTTTTGACTGAAGACAAAAATCTATCGTTTAACCGTATCGAAAACCGTAAATCTTTTCTATTAGAATATACATTTGATGCTGATGTTGTAAATGTCATAAATAGTAACTCGATTCAGTTGAAGTTTTTGTCTGGAGAAACTTCCAATACTGAATATACTCTTACCAGTCATAAAACAACTGATATTAAAAAAAAAAGACTGAATGAGAGTTCATTGAAGGTATACTATTCAGGCGATAAAATTTGGGGTAATATTCTAGTCTCTAAAAATTGCCGTTATATACTGAATTTATATACTGTGGGAGGAGTTTTTATAAAAACAATTACAAGTCGAATTATGGACAGTAACGACGAGGAAATACAAGAGCTTGACACCTCAGGATTGATTAAAGGTTTGTACCTTTTAGAATTAAAGACTGATGATGAATCTAGTTTTTTGAAAATAACTGCACCCTGACCTAAAATAACAATCTAATCGAGTAAAATAGATGAAGAAGTTTACTATATCCATACTTTTACAATTTTTTGGGTTTTTGTCATATTCTCAATGTAATAATATCTTCATACCCAATGGAGATATTCAATCAAAAGGTTATTCTAACGGTATTAGGGTTACGTCCACTGTCGATAATCCACTACTTGTTGAAGCGACAACTGAAAATTGTGATGGGTCTTTGAGGTGGGCATTATACAAGGCCATTACGAATATTGGAGGAACTTATATTGTTTTTGATGTTAACGGTGTGATAGCAATTGAGGACGTCTTACCTTATATTACTGGTAGTGGTATCTATTTAGATGGTACTACTGCACCAGGTTTTGATTGGACAACCATGTCGCCATCTTTGTCAATCGTTCCATCATCAAATTACATTAACACAGCCGACGAAATAAGTTGTTTACAATTTCAGGGATCTTCTAATATAATAAATAGTCTTATATTCGACAATTTTGAATACACAATTGCAGGTGATAATTCTTATTTCGAAATTTTCAACAATAGATTCTATAATACTAATAAAAATGCTACTACACAAATCATTTCTTGGGTTAGTAAAGAGATAGAATCAATCTTTCCTGTATCAGGAAGACAAACTAAAATATATTCAAATATTATTGAAGGGGGCGAATCTCAGCTTGGTGAGGTAGTTGCTATTCTGGATCTATCTCAAACGCAACAGCCTAAACCGCCCTTGTCTGTCATTGACTATAAGGCAAGCATTGGAGGAATAGGAAAGGAAAATTCTTTCTACCGGTCTGGGAGTGTGGGATCAAGTTTTGCAAGTTTTAAGGATGTGCAAATATTGGAGAACAAGTTTCTCAATGTCACTAATAGCCAAAAGTTGTTTAATAAAATCTATTACAGTGGGTTCACAGGACCTTCTATTCAAGGAAACGACGATATTTCAATATCTGGAATTGGCGTTCCTAACCATGAAGTTCATTTATATGCACCTAGTAACAACAATAAAGATTGGACTATTACATCTCGCGGGTTAATAGGTAATGATGGCAAATGGACATTGGCAAAGGACTTGAATGGCAAGGACCTAGATTTGCGGAATGGGGACATTTATTTTGCTATCTCGTATGATAAGAATAAAGTGGTATCTTCCTTTTCACTCGAATATAGTATTAGAAAGTCGGATTTAATAGCTACAACGACATGTAAGGGAACGCCAACTGTATTGACTTTAAAACCACGAGAGGCCGGGTCTCGCTATAATTGGGACTTTAACAATGACGGGACTACAGATCAAGTTACCTTTGTCCCGACAGTTGAGTACACTTACCCATTGACTGGTAGTTTAGAGACAGTTGTTACTATTACCGGTCAATTTGCAGAGGTTAAAACAAATGCTATAAGCCCAACTTTTTTTCCTCAACCTACAATCAGAGCTACCGTTATCAATCAAGTTTGCCCACCTGGAAATGCAGCGAGCACTTTAGGTTCGGTCAGCTTATTTTCTAATAATGGAACTGCACCCTATCAATATTTTTTAGGTACCAATGCTCCAAGCGGAGAGTCAGTCTATGGAAGTTTATCTCCAGGGAGTTTTGTAGCAAACATTGTCGATGCCAACCAATGCAAGGCTTCGCAAAGCTTTGAGGTCCTGGATCAGTCTCCAAAATTAAAAAATGTCTGTGCTGAATATGCCGCCTGCGACGATGGTGGCGTGACAAGAGTAAAGTTCACTATTGAGAGGACGTCCCCACCGGGCAATTGCAGTTTTCCCTATACAATCACCAATGAAGGTGGTTTTACTTTTAGCGGCACCGCGCTATTTAATACAGAAACGACGGTAGAACTAACAAATGCGCCACCAGGAGCTTTTAAAATAAATCTTACCCAGGATAATTGTAACCTTTGTTCTAACCTTTCCTTTCCGTTTTCACTTGGGAGGCTATCAGCCGCACTATCAGTAACAGATAAAAATAAATCCTCTTTGGGAAACAGTACCTTCGCAGTTTGTGGCGATGTGGTGGGTCTTACTTTCCTTTTTACCCAAAGTGCACTCCCTTGTGATGTTTCAAGATTAAGCCTGGAGAAGAAAACGTATAAGCTTGAAGGAAATGCTTATGTACTAGTAAGCACAAAGACTACGACAAAGCTTGAAGAAAGCCTTTCATTTGGTGTAGGAAAGTACAAAGTAGAAACCTTGGCACTTCCTTCAAAATGTAAAATAGCCGACCTTGAGTTCACAGTAGTGCCTAATACGTTTGAGGTCAATGTCATAGTCCGTCAGCCCGTGTGCTACAATGACAATGGATCTGCTTCTTTAGAGGTCTCAGGAGGTACAGCTCCCTACACCTATCGTTGGGAGAATCCTAGAACCGTACTTGCAATCGTTGGGCCAGAAGCTAAAAACGTGATGCCAGGAGGTACTAAGGTAACAGTAACAGATGCAAAAGGATGCATAATCACAAAGTCGTTTGTGTTGAGTGCAGTACCTCAAATGGATAAACCCAAAGTAGAAGCTGTTTCCCCATGCTATGGCAAGGCCAGTATCAATGATATGTCCTTT
>DASVUU010000294.1:0-8576 GCA_036386935.1 Cytophagaceae bacterium
CAATACCTTATAGCTGTATATTTGCACCACTTTAAAGGAAACCGTTAAACGTTCGATTTAAATTGATTCCGTAGCTCAGCTGGTAGAGCATTACACTTTTAATGTAGTGGTCCTGGGTTCGAATCCCAGCGGGATCACAAATAAGACTTCCAAAACTTGCAAAACCCCTCAAATGACATCATCTGAGGGGTTTTTGTTTTTTCACTCCACCGATTTAGACACCAAAAATAAAATAAACTGGGTTTATTCGGGAGTTAACAGCTCTCAAATCCCGACTCCCGAGTTTGTGGTTAATGTAACCCCGTAATACCGACAGCATATTCATCGAATGCTCCTTACCGCCGGCTTCCCTTGCGGAAGGAAGAAAAACGCCCCAAGCAAAACACGATGATCAACCCCGTAAGCGTTAAAAAGATAGCCTGCCAGCCAAACCATGCCGTTACATAGCCGCCAATGGTAGGCGCCAGCATCGGCGAAGCACTCAGTACCAGGATCAGGAACGAAAAGATCCGTGCATTTTCAAGGCAGGAAACACATCGCGCACCATCGCCGTAGCCGCTACCGAAGCAGCGCAGGCACCAATCGCCTGGACAAACCGCAACCCAATCATCACCTCAATGCTGGGCGCAAACGAACAGCCACCGATTAATGCAATACAAAAACAGCCATGCATACAGCGGCATCTTCCGGCCAAAGCGGTCGAGTATGGGCCCGTAAGCCAGCTGGCCAATCGCCAGTCCGATAAAGAACGACGATAAGGACAGCGCCACTTTACTTACCGTAGTATGCAGCGACCGCGCAATCTCCGGAAACCCCGGCAGGTACATGTCAATCGAAACCATCATGAGCATACCGCTCACGAATCAAGATGAACTTAGCGAAGCGTTCTCTTGAACACCGCTACAAATAAGAGCACGTGAAAAATATGCTCATGATAGCTTCATAACCGTTAAAAACAAATTATATTCTGATGAAAAAGGGACAACAGCCGTTAAGAGCCCAAGTATCAATATCGTTAAGAACTTCCTTTTATCTGTCATTACCGGTGTGTCTTGCGTCATGCCTTGCTTCTGTTGGTGTGGAGCCGATTTTTAAAGAGGGCAAAGGTATCAGTTTGGATTAATTTGGGGCTAGGATGGCTGAATAGATGATGGTGGGATTACAATGACGGATTGGGATTTGGAAAGGAAGCTTGGGTCTTCGTGGCTGCTGTGAGCCCCGCCAATCATTCATACGCCTGCAGGCATTAGGCTCTGGGCCGGTATCCATTTATGTCGGGTTTAGGAATGTTAGTGAAGAACATTGTGGCTAATTATTGGCTTTGTGGTTTATTTTTTCTAATATCACCAAGTGAACCCTAATATCAGGTGATGAGTGGAAGTTTAGATACGAATAGAGATAACGTTGGCAATTGGAAGGTCTTACTCGATGCTTTATTAAAGTTCAGAGAAGAGCGAGATTGGGAACAATTTCATAATGCTAAAGATCTGGCATTGGCGCTTTCGATCGAAGCTTCAGAGCTGAATGAACTTTTCCTCTGGAAGAAAGCAGAGGAGGCAAATCCTGAAAAAGTAAAGCAAGAGTTAGCTGATGTACTCGGATATGCAATATTACTCGCTCATAAATACGATTTTGATATCAACGAAATTGTTCTGGAGAAGATAAGATCAAATGGAGAAAAGTATCCGGTTGACAAAGCAAAGGGGACAGCCAAGAAGTATAACGAGCTATGAAATTATCCTTCGAGCTCTCAATAGAAGTTTCTGAACAGTACGATTTCAATAGAGCGACACTCAGCCAGATTGAACAAAACCCCTGGGTAAAAAACCAGTGGCCTTTAGTATATTTCATTCGAAATGATGTTGAAAGATTAGCTTACGTTGGAGAGTCTACGAACGCATCCAGTCGAATTAAGAACCACCTGGGAAATCCCGAGCGTTGTAAACTGAATAAGATCTCGATAATTGGCTCAGATAAGTTTAACAAATCGGCAACGCTGGATATTGAATCAAACCTAATTCAATACATCACAGCAGAAGGAACATATAATCTTCAAAACGGCAATTATGGATTAGTCAATCATAATTATTATCAGCAAGACCTTTATAAGAACCTCTTTAAAGAAGTTTGGAATAAACTTATCGAGAAGAAGATTATAACCAAATCACTCACCGAAATAGAGAATTCTGAGTTATTTAAATATTCTCCATATAAGGCCTTAAACGAAGATCAGTACAGATCGGTACTAGAAATTTTAAGGTCTCTAACTTCAAAAAATCAAAATAGAATCTTTATAAAAGGTAGTGCAGGCACTGGTAAAACTATTCTAGCTACCTACCTTATCAAATTGCTGAGCTCTGATCTTAGCAGTAATAATTATGAAGATTATAATGATGATGAGTTAAGGGAAATTAACTACATCAAGGCTTTTCAGGCCCAATATCCAAATGCCAAGATCGGCCTTGTTATAGCAATGACCTCATTAAGAGAATCCTTGGAGAAAGTATTCAAAAAGATTCCCGGGCTTAAAGCTTCTATGATTATTAATCCCTCGGAAACTTTTAAATTAAAGGAAAAATATGATTTATTAATTGTCGATGAGGCGCACCGATTACGCCAATACAAAAATATCAGTTGGAGGGGGGCATTTAAAAAGAATAATCAAAAGTTAGGATTAGACCATGATGGTAATGAGCTCGATTGGATAATTGCTAACAGTAAAAACCAGATTTTCTTTTATGATGCCGCTCAATCAGTTAAGCCTTCTGATGTTGATGCTAAATATTTTGACAGGCTACTGAACGATAGTAATACTATTCAGCTTCAATTAAATTCCCAAATGCGGGTTAAAGGAGGTAACAACTACATACAGTTTGTTGATGACTTGCTCCATGTTAAACGAACTGCCATTGGTAAGTATTCAACCGAAGATTATGAGCTTTATGTTTTTGATTCATTGAATGATCTTTACTCCGAACTATCAAAGAAAGAAGAGAAATATGGCTTATGCAGACTAATTGCTGGTTTTTCCTGGCCATGGCTATCTAAGTTTACCCGTTCAGCAATTGACATTGAAATCGAAGGTTTAGAATTCCAGTGGAATAAAACACCGAATGACTGGGTAAATTCTCCAAATGCCTTCAAGGAAATCGGATGCATTCATACTACCCAGGGGTACGACTTGAATTATACCGGTGTGATCTTCGGTAAAGAGATTACCTACAATAAGGACAAGAACCTAATTGAAATTGATGACACGCAATATTTCGATATATATGGGAAACAAGGAGCGCGTCCGGAAGATTTAAAATCCTATATAGTCAATATCTATAAAACGATCATGTACAGAGGTATTCGAGGAGCATTTCTGTATGCATGTAACAAAGAACTTGGCCAGTATTTAAAAGAGCACGTTGCTGAATTTAAAAGCGAACCACCTTTTAGGATTTTAAGATTTGACGAAGTAAAGCCATATGTAAACGCAGTACCATTAGTTGATATTTCTGCCGCAGCCGGTAATTTTAGTGATCTTCAAATACATTCTGATTTTGAATGGGTAGAGCCCCTTTTAACATAGCAGCGAAACAGGGCTACTTTGTTTGCAAGGTTGTTGGTGAATCCATGAACACAATAATACCCAACGGCTCATATTGCCTTTTCAAACAATATGAAGGAGGAAGCAGAAACGGAAAGATTGTATTAGTTGAAAGTAGCCACATTCACGATGCCGAGTTTGGCGCGGGATATACGGTGAAAGAATATCATAGTATTAAGCATATCAGCGAAGATGAATGGCATCATGAGTCTATTGTTCTAAAGCCTTTGTCCCATAGGCCAGATTATGAAGAATTACAACTTTCAAGTGAGGCTTTAACTAGTTTTAAGGTTGTAGGGGTTTTTGAGAGAGTATTAGGTTAACCGATGCTGCTAAATCAGGGATTAGGGACACTTATTTTACTTTTTTTTTAATATCGTAGATGCTGGGTATTTGAATACCACACAATGTTAACTATTAATATTAAACTATATAAATTAGTATATTCGGAATCATCAGACAACTATACTATTACCTAAACTTGTCAAAAACTAATGGGAGGAAGTCCATCAAGAACTATTAGGCCAAAACGGTCAAGTACAAAAGATCCATGTGATCTAGTTATACATACACAACTTAAATCACCGATTGAAGAGATTGTAATGTCTATTGAACCGGGAGATATTCTAGACATCGTAGTCCATCCTCCAGACCAATGTATTGCATTGTACCAAGGACAAACTGCTGGTAAAATATTTTGCCTGGAGCTGAAAGAATTATTAGCATGCATAGGGAGTGGGAATATATACGAGGCTAAAGTTCGGAGCATCAATGGTATAAGATGTGCAATAACAATTAGTCGTAGGTAGGATGACCCTTAATATTATTGGAGGCACCTATGGTGAGGTCTGTATTGATCCGGTTTGGAGAGAAATTTATGGATCTGGTTTAAGAGCAGCACATGCACTAAGTTCTTATAACGTAGACATTATTTTGCATACTTGCATCGGCAATGATGATTTGGGAGAATTAACAAGCATCGCAAATTCCATTAATGTTCAATTGTCCATTACACCCTGTGATGAAACTCATATTTTCACATATGATTATCCTTTAGCAAGTCCCAGATTCAATTCACCTAAAACCGGTTTTGTTTGTATTAACGTTACTGCTAGCAATATTTTACAATTCGGGATGATTGAAGGTGGTGCCTCGGTAGAAGCAGAACAGGTAGTATATGATCCTCAATCTCCTAGTAACCCGCAATCATTTTGGAACAATGGGTCTAAAACCAATAAGTTAATTTGGATAGCTAACTTAGAGGAGACATCAAAATTCGCTGGTTCTCAAGAACTGTCAGAGATTAGAAATTATTTATTCAATAAAGAGCGTGTTTATGCCGCCGTTATTAAAAAGGGCAGTGACGGGGCTATTGTTATGCAGGATGGGGAAGATGATCTAATTGTGCCAGCCTTTAAAACTAATAAGGTTTGGCCTATTGGTACGGGTGACATTTTTTCCGCGTCCTTTGCATATCACTATTTCTTCAAACAACTGACCATTGCAGATTCTGCATGGCATGCCTCTCTGTTCACAGCATTTTATTCAGAGACGATTGTCCTCCCTTTACCAGAAAAAGTTGATCAACTTAAATACGATACTTTCCTTAAAGTCAATGATGAAACAATTAAAAAAGTTTACTTGGCAGGTCCTTTCTTTAGTATGGCACAAAGGTGGCTTATTGAACAGTGCAGGAACCAGCTTTTAAAGTTTGGTCTAGATGTTTTTTCTCCATATCACGATGTGGGTTTAGGGGTACCAGAACACGTAGTTTCGCTAGATATAGATGCCTTAAATGATGCAGACATTGTTTTAGCTGTGTTAGATGGCCTAGATACCGGAACTATTTTCGAAATTGGGTTTGCAAAATCTAGAAATATCCCAGTCATAGTATTTGCAGAATCCCAGGAAGGTGAAGCTTTTACAATGATCAAAGGAAGTGGATGCATAATTGAGAGTGATTTTTCAACAGCCATTTATAAAACCGTATGGGAAGTTTATAAATGAAGAAGGCTATTTTATTGTCTGGTGGTATCGATTCAACATCAGTGGCATATTTGCACAAGGCAGAAATATCTTTAGCAGTAACCGTTGATTATGGGCAAAAAGCTGCTTTAACAGAAGTAGAGGTTTCACAAAGATTTTGTCAGCTTTTGAGCATACAACATGAGGTGATCAAGGTAGATTGTAGCAGTTTGGGCAGTGGCCAAATGGCACCTCATTTATTTATGAACTTTTCAGAACCTGTTTCTGAGTGGTGGCCATTCAGAAACCAGTTAATCATTACTCTTGCTGCCATAAAGCTTTATCAATATAAGATAGAAACCTTATTAATTGGCTCAGTTAAATCTGATAAAAGGTTTAGGGACGGGTCTAAAATTTTTTTTCGAACTTTAAGTAAATGTTTAGCTCTCCAGGAAGGGGGGATCACTTTAGAAACACCTGCTATCAAAATGTCATCTGCTCAATTGGTTATTGAGTCGAAGATCCCCGACAAATTATTACTTTGGACCCATTCCTGTCATACCTCAAACAATCCCTGTGGAAATTGTAACGGGTGTAGAAAATATTTTCAAGTCATGAAAAAACTAGGTATTAATTGATATAGAACATAGGTTGAGAAATAATATTAAAAGATTCCAGGTAATTGGCCTTAATCGATATCGAGACTTCGAAATCAACTTTAAGGAGCCGTATAAAATCCTTGTAGGGGAAAATGGTCTAGGTAAAACCACTATAATGGATGTGTTTTATTATGTACTTACCATGAATTGGATTATGCTAGATCGAATTCAATTTGATTTTATAGAATTGGTAATTGAAGATCATATTTTAGATTTTTCTCAGAGCGAACTGCGGCTCTATGTTAGCCATCTTAATTTTTCACAAGAAGAGATATTGCCGGACCCTGAAAGCGTAGAAAAATTTATGCAAATTAAAGAAACTCTTAAACGCTTTATTAAATCCCCAATAGTTTACTTTCCAGTTTTCAGAAATATAAATCAAGTATTAAATCCTACTGGGTTTACCATCTCAGATTTGATCGCTAGACGAAAATCAATTGATAATCCTGTAAAGGCTTATATTTTTGAAAATTTGGTTTTTGAAATGCAGGAGATTGAAGATCGAATGGATCGCTACGCTAATACCAAAAGTTTGCGAGAATTTAAGATCCTCTGTAATAAATATTTACAAGAAACCAAATTTGATATTGACGCCTCTGACAATTCATCGGTTATTAATATTAACAATAACGAATATGTGGAAATTGCAAGCCTTTCGTCTGGAGAAAAACAAATTTTAAATTTCTTTGCAAGAACATACTTAGCCGATGACGAAGAAATAATTGTTCTAATTGATGAACCAGAGATATCACTGTCAATAAATTGGCAAAAAACTTTATTGCCTGATATCATATGTTCAAATAAATGTAGCTTACTATTTGTGATAACCCATTCACCGTTTATATTTAAGAATACCTTAGATAAATATGCGGTACCCATGAACCTCTACACTAATAAGATTGATGCCAATTCTACCCGCTGAATTGCTTGATGAGAGTGATTCTAAAGAAACTGCTTACCATCAATTTTTACTCGATTTCCAAAAAAGCGATAGCTTTATTTACAACTTTTTGGAGGGTGAAGAAGATATTGCTTACTATCAACTTCGTATTAGAGCAAACGCCCCAGGATATCATCTTAAACTCTATTCATGTGGCGGTAAAAGCGAGGTCATTGAACTGTGTGATCTCATAAAGAGCAAGGCTGAATATAATGAAATCAGGGTAACGTTTTTTATTGATCGTGATTTCGATCCGATTATGAATACCCCTAATATTTATGAAACTCCTTACCATAGTGTTGAGAACTTTTTTACTGATGTTGAAACCTTAGAACAAGTATTTAGAACTTTATTCAGGATTAGAGCTAGGTCTCAGGACATAAATGCATGCATGGAACTGTATTTACGACTGTTTAATGATTATCATGATTACGTATTACCAATAAATGCTTGGTATAGTTGCTATATCGATAAGAGAAATCAAAATGCCATTATACAAAGAGTTAATATGAATGAGTTAACCAAGAACCTTTTTTTAAAAGTTGTTGGTCAGGATTTAAACATAAATAGGGTGCACGGCATTACTGATTTTGCCGAACTTCAATTATTATTTGGAAATGGTGTCGACATAGACGAAGTCACTTTTAATAATAAGATAGAAGAACTTCGAGCGGTAAATCCCGCTCACAATTTCCGGGGAAAATTTGAAATTCGCTTCTTAGCAAGTTTCTTGCATGTTCTAAAACATAGGATTGAAGCTCGAAATAATAACGTCTGTAACGGCAGGTATACTTGCAATCATGCATTTAATGCAGCAACAACTATGGAATTATTATATGGCTTCGCTTATACCCCGGACTGTTTAAGGGAATATATAAGGAGGATAGCGGCTTAGAGAAAAATATTCCATCGCTGCTTAGAGTTCGTAACGACAAATATGAATCTACAAACTCACACCAGCAAGAGGGCAGTAATGAACACATTAGAAACCTACGGCGGTTAGAGCTGCATATTGCCAGAGAAAAAGTTGGTTGAGAGTACGGGGTAAGCTAATTAAAAATTTAATTAATTTATGTTGCTTGTCGAGCCATCAAAAGTGAAAAATACATAAAATAAACATGTTCAAGGATCAATTTGCAAAGCATCTCGCACAGTTTAACACATCACCATTTCTATTTATAGGCTCTGGCTTTTCTAGGCGTTATCTCAACTTAGAGGATTGGGAGGGATTATTAAAGCAAATGGTTAAGAGGCTACAAATTGAAATGCCCTATGAGTACTTTTCATCAAATGCAAATGGAGATTTGCCGACTGTAGCATCTTTAATTGGACAACACTTTAACGAAATCTGGTGGAAAACTGCTGAGTTTAAATTAAGCCGTGAAGAATATGCCAAACATGCAAAGAGTACTTTTTC
>DASVUU010000295.1:0-8279 GCA_036386935.1 Cytophagaceae bacterium
CCGAAACTCTCATTCTTCGGGATTTCAGTCCAGATGACATCGAGTTAAATGAGTTTTTTCTCAATCAGGGTCTCCTAAAAACTTCGCTTCCAGACACGCACACCCTGTCAATCAATAACTGGCCGGTATCCCAGCAATTTCCGACTGGTCTTGATAGAAAGAAACGACAGTATATTAACCACAAAGTCTTTAATTATCTTGATTATTTCCATGTAAATATTGAAGTGTCTGGTAAAGAAAAGTCCAAGGAATGGTATGATCTATATAGAAACGTTAATGACAAGAGCCATGAAATAAATACATTCAGCTTGCCACTGAGGTTATTTGAACAAATTGCCGACGATCCATCATGGGAAGTAATTGAATTGAGGTTAAAGACTAAGTATGATATTACGGCAAATCACAAAATTGTTGCAGCTATGTTTGCCAGGAAAGACACTACAGAATACTGTCCTTTATTTGTGGGGTTAGATTATGAATACCTAGACTTAAATATCTATCCCCAAATACTATGGCAAACCATCCTAAGGGCAAGGAACCTAAAGTTAGAGAAAGTCAATCTTGGATTTACAGCCTCTCAGAATAAGAGAAAATTCGGAGCTACAGCATTTCCCCAAATCGGTTTTGTCCAGTTGAAGGACAATTTGAATTTAGCTTTGCTAGCGTTAATCCCAAATAAATCTCTTCTTTTTGTGGAAAAGCTCTCTCGATAGAGAGCTTTTTTATTGTATTTTTATCAAATAAGCGATACCTTCTGCATACTTAAAGTGGGTGGATATAGCTTTAACATTCACAGGCTTCCCATCAAAATACTTTAATTGTGTAAGCACGCCATCTTTAGGTTGGTACAACTTGAGGTCTTGAAAAACCTTCTTATCCTTAAATAAAGATTCAATTTTAACTCCAGTCAAATTCATTGGAAGTTTTACAAATCCAGGATAACAGTAAGATATCATACCTTCATAGTCGGTCAAAATAATTACTAAGTCAGTAAGGTCCATTTCCTGGAAAACACAGGTTAACAACTCCATAGGAAATACCTTACCTTGTAACTCTTCTGCTACGTGATTAATTGTATGGGAAATCAGATTTAAAAGTGTCTTTCCATTATTTAAGTATGGCATTCGTTCCTTGAAATTAAGCAAGGACATAGCCATAGTTACTTTTATAAATTCGTTATAATACTTCTCTTCATTACTTCCGTCATTGCGCCACTTAATGATCCTATTCCAAATATTTTTAAGGTCTTCGTCTGTACAGCTGTTAATAATAGAGTCGGCTTCCTTGAAAAGCCTTTCCATACTTTCGATTTCAGGAGCTTGCATCAATTTGACTACTTCCTTCATAATTGTGAGCGTTATATACTTTACAGCTACAATATTAAAATTTGGCAGGTCGAAATCAAACTTTTTTTATTCTTTTCGACAGAAAACTAGATAGTTAAAAATTATCATTAAATTAATAAGAAATGTAATAAACTATCTTGTAATTATAATTTATCTAATTATAAAAACATGTACAAGGTGTAACGTTTTGATAAAAAATACTTATTACACTTTTTTTAAATTAAAGATATGGGTACTTTCGTAACAAAAGGTATAAGAAACTGGGGATGTATTACGCTCAAATCCCGGCATCGGTTTAATATTCTGATAACAGATATTGAACAATCAACCGTTATATAAATACCTATCTTTGCCCTCTGGGTGTTTAAAAATAACGTACTACGTGTTTTAATCCTTTAAATATGTAAACAACAAGCCTTTTACAAACGACTTCCGAAAGCTAAAATGAGTTCAGCCCTTTTGCAATAAAATATTGAGATTATTTGATATCGCAGTTATAATGTATGAAAAAGGCCGCTATTAGTTTTATTGAACTTTTCGTTTTACTGTTGTGATTAAATCAACGATTTCTTTGTGAACGGCTACATCATGCGTTACGTCATTGACATTTAAATTATTCTTTAAGTACAGAGTATCTTCAGCGCTTATTGCTGAAGAAAGCACTTTGATTTCAACTTTATAATGAGGCGTGATACTTTTAATCTGTTTTATTAAGGAAATACTTTTTCTAACGTCTTCAGTAATTAGAATGACAAATAAATGAGGTAGATTACTCCTAAGGTTATCAATGGTTGACAAAATAAAATCAAATGGGTTTTCGTCATTTAATTTATCACGATCCGGAAGCGAATTAGTATCTTTTGTTAAATAATGAGAAACTGCAGTATTCTCAATGACCCAGATAGAGTTATAATTATCCATATTTTTTTATACTTTATTAAGTAAAAAATAACACCTTCATTGCTGTTAAATAATAATGTCAAAAATATAAACAAAATTATTGAATTTATATCTAACGCAAGAGTCGATCATTGTACGCCAAAAGCAGGACTTAAGTCAAAACCCTCCCATTTAAATATATTCTTGGCTGTAAAGACCCCAACTTTCCAAAGAAAATTCCCCCCATAACTTAAACAGGAGGTCTGAAATTTATCGAATCGAATTTCTAATGGACAAAGTTTCTTCCCATTTTTCTCCGGCTTGGATTTAAATGACATTGGCCTTTATGTACCCTTTTCGAATCAATAGATTCTAGCAGTTCGTTACAATGTTCACATCTCCGAGCCGATTCATCCCTTTGTATTATTAAACCAAGTTCTACCTCTGCCCTTTTAGCTTCAATCAGCAGTTCTCGATTTTGATTCAATTCTAGATCTAATAGTTTGCATTTTTCAATCCAAAGCTTTTCAGAAGACTTGGCATCATTCAGGTGTGAAATAACATTCAACTTCTCTAATTCAACAGCTGCAAGCATAGTCTTTAAATTCAGAATTTCTGATTCAGATTTTTCTAGCAAGAATTGCTCTTCACTTTGCTGGTGATTAATTGTTGACCAGATGTAAGCGAAGCTGCTTACCCCGAAGCAAAACATAGCCGCAAAGATCGCCTCAGCTATTCTCCTATTAACTTCGGGTTCAAATATCCCAGGCCATTGGTAATACAACAAATTCAGGATCAATATTAAAACCTCAAAAATGCCGGCTTCGATAAAGCGATCCAGCCTGATCCAGACAATGACCGATAAGTCCAGGACTACAATCACAAGGATAGACTGGAGCCAGTCTGCATAAGGCCATCCAAATATTTGACCCAATTGCTTCTTGCTAATCGCATAATATACATGGGTACTATGTTCCAGATTATTAATCATATAAAGAGTTATTATAAAAACAATTACCCTTTTAAGATTCCGATTTCTTAGCCCTGTGTGAGTCATAACCCTTATTTAAATGATATATATTATATATATAATATATACGATATATATGAACCTGGGTTTTATGTTCCACTTCTTCTCTAATTATTTTTTCTTTCTGGGAACCTCACGGTTCCTAAATCTGGCATTTTCGCATTGTAACTGAGCCTGCTGCATTCTATCCCTCGGCCTTTTGTCAATTTCCTCTTGCAGCAAACCCTGAAATTCGGAGGCATTCTTAGAAATGGCATCTGAGAGAAGGTGAAGAAGTTCTTCATCTGTGCTTGCTGGTATTTGCCTTTTGAATTTCTCAAAATCTGATTCGTAGGTATTAGGTTTAAAACAGAGCTTCATCAGAGAACCACCTTCTACCTGCGTATGGTTATTCTTTAATAATTCTTTCAAAAATTCTTGTGATTCAGTTACCTTCTCGTTGGAGTTATCGGAAAGTATGATGGCCTCAAGTATATTATTAGCCTTATAACTCTTGGAGCTGTTTATTTTTTCCAGGGCGGATGCTCTCTCTGATTCGCAATACATTTTGATGTACTCAGAAATTACTGTGACATCGAGCCGGTCGTACAGTGTCTTATAGCACCCTTCCTTAGCACGAGAGAAAATGACAAATAATTCCTCGACCGAAAGGAACTTGTATCGTGTATAAATCAGGACGGCTATTTCGTCTACCTGGAAATTGGTAATGTTCTTTCCTACGTTTACAGAGTGCGCAAAGTCTACAATTATGAAACTTATCAGGTCCAGAATTTCATTTTCGTGCTCAATATTCCGTGAAAGATTCCTAATCTGATTACCTTGAGCAAAGGCACTTTCTGCGGTGAGATTATTTTTAAATAAATAATATGCCCTAAAATTATTCGCTTGAACCTGCTTAATCCACAGCCGTCCAAAATCGTTCAAAGGAAGGTTTTGCCCCACTTGTAGTTTTGGAGAATTTTGAGTTTGTAGGGTTCCCATTTGTTTTAATCTGGTTAATTATTTCAGGTAAATGCCGTGCTATACTTTCAAATGCAATAAGATTTTGATAGAACTTGCCCATCTGCTCCCATTTAGCGAGCAGCATTTTCCACAACTCAATGATTTTGTCCATTTTGTCATGCTCATCATAAAATTCCGCCTGTAAAATGATGAGTTTCTCAAGATGACTGATGATTTGAATAATACTCAAATTGCCAGCGTAAGAATTTTGATAAGGTTGTGCAAATTTTTCCTCCCAAGCTTTGACAATTTCAGACCTTGCTGGATGAGGTAATCTCTTCACAGGCTTATTTTTTAGCTTTTTCAGAGGTTTTGTGCTGGTAACATTAGATTCCTTTCCAAGATTTGGGTGATCCTTGGATAGATTAAGATCTTGCCTACCGTATTCCCCATTACCAGGCTGATGGGGAGGACTTTCGGTTTTTCCCATTTTCGCACTTTCCCTATCTAGCCAATTCCAATTTTCAAAATTTCTTGTTTTCTCACCTAGAAATTCCCCGTTTTGCACATGCAGTGTTTCTGATTCCGTTGTTTCTTGTTTTTGGGCTGTCCGGTTTTCAAAGATTCCCTCATTAGGAATTTCACATTGTAGAAATTCCGGTGGTATTTTGGCCTCAAAATCCTGACAAGAGACATCTAGCGGTACCTCATTGAATAAGACACGCTGGCTTTCCTGATTTAAGGTCATTACTCCAGCAATTACCTTTTCCTGCAATTGCAAATCAGCTTCTTTAGGCCTTAGCAGATTTCGGTTTTCAGACTTTTCAGTTTCAAGTTCAAAAACTTCTTCCGGCTCTTTGGGTGGCTGATCTACGGTACCCACAATATTTTCCCCATTGAACTCCTTTTTAATTTTTTCAAATAAAATTTGATTTTTTTCAAAAGGGTAAAAATTTTCAGCCGCAAGGCTAAAAGCTTCGCTTTCTATTTTTTCTTTTAAAAATTCCTTCTGTTGCTCTAATTGCTCTTCTTCCTTTAGTTGCTTTACTTGCTTGCTTGTACTAATGTCAGACGGATTAATTGAATTGTCTTGGCTATTAACAGGAGGATTAATTGAATTAATCCCGGGTATAACTACTTTGAGACTTTTAGAAACATCTTTTGATGATGAGTTTGTAGGATAAGTCCTTGTTTCATCTTCTTTAACCTCCATACTTTTCTCTTTCTTTAGATATTCACTGAGATCTATGAGGATATAATCTTTGAGATAAATTATCTCTTTCCTTTCCTTAACGACGTTGATCCATACCTTTTGAATATCTTCAGAAGTAAGGATGCTATACTTGCCAAAATGCTCTTCATTGAATATTCCTTCAACAAGGCAATCCTTAACGGTTTCCAATACTAGATTAAGCTGGAAGCCGTTTTCCGATGCAAAAATCTTTGCAAGCCTTTCTGTCCACTTTACATAGTAGCCCTTATCGCCATGTATATCCTGAAGCAAGGTTTCAAGTATAACGTGGCCTTCAAAACCATGTAAGGCTCTGATAATTTTAAATCGGTTGTCCTTTCTAGTAGACGTAGGAAAATAATCTAAACCTTCTTTAATTTTTGCTCCTGCCATAAAACATTGTTTTGAAAAATTCAGCTACCCATGGCTTTCCACACCTGTTCTCTATTTCAATGATCATAGTTTCAAGGTAGGTTTTGCGGACCCTCCTATTTCTAATCTCACCTATAATTCTGGTCAATACCTTATCGCTATCATCAATTATTTCTTGGTAAAAGGTAATAAGTATGCCTTCTGAAATATTATCTTCTGCAAGACGATTAATGTTTGTCAATGCCTTACTCTTTACTGAGGTGATAGCGTTAAACAGAAATAGGAGTTCTCTACTCCGGAAAGGCATTTTTACCTCCTCTAGGTTACAGTGTAGACAATATTTTTCATCTCCAGAAAAAATACTTTTTTTTCTGAAAAACCATTTATATAGTTTTCTCATTATTTACTGATTAAGAATAAAGACTGGTTAGCTTAAAATGCTAACCAGTCACTAAGCATTACACTACTTGCATAAGTAGGCAGTTACCTTCAGGGTATACCCACAAAGGATATCATAAATGTCGCACGCGAAGCCACCCTAGTTAGAGTTTAACTGCGTGACGATTTAAAAAATCATTGAGGCTCTTTCTGGAATAAAGAATCGTTCGTCCGAATTGAGAAAATACAATTTGGCCGGAATCCCTTAATTGCAAAAGTTTTGTTGTGCTCTTAATGCCTAAAATTTTTTTGGCATCTTTTGCTGAAATCCATTCTTGCAAATTTTGTGTTAATAGATTAATTTGTTTTGCAAGAAGCTTTAATTCGTTCGTGGGCAATGAATCAATGTCAATCATATTACTGGTTAAAAGTTGAAAATATCTAAACTTTGGATAGCTCACTAATGGCGCATGGCAAAGACCTAATATTATATTTGTGTTAAGGAAATAAATTTTAATGAAAGCTGCAAGTGCTCATATTTTTACGTTAGACAATTTTAAAACACACTGTTAGGAGCTTTTAAAGCCTATTTGAATATTTTCGACAAATTGCTCTTACTTCTAACCGTCCGTTATGATACTTTTCAGCTTTTTAGAATAGGTCGAGCTTGCAGAACAAAAGAATATTTGGGCAAAAATTCTTTAAAAAATACAATTATAATTTTACTTTCTGTCTCGTTGATGGCGCAGTTCGCCTTTCATAAGCTTTAACATACCGGTTAATTAAATGCAATTAAAAGAGTTTACTGGTCCCTTAGAAATTTTCAGTAGGCATTCAGCCGAAGATAATTTTGTTCGTAGCTTAGATAGCCAATCTATAATAATAAGTAATTAGCAATTGATCTTCTGCTTCACTCCGCTGCAATCTATAGTCTTTACCATAGTTTACCTGAGACACCTTCAATTGGTCTCAAGATGCGTTGTGTACTTTCAAGTTTAAATGCAAGACTTCAATTATATGAAAACGTTTCGCTTTTTGAAGCTTTAGATTGTGGGTAAGGCTAATAGGCACTACTTTAGAGCAGGAATTATGTCTACAACTGCAGAAGCCTAGCTCGAGACCTGGTTCAACAAAAGAAGTAAGTGTGGCATTGATTGAGATTGTTAATCCTTTCTCCAAGAAAAGTATGAAAGAAAATGTGGAAGAAATTAAGAAAGGGACAATTCTTAATTAAAATAATATATTATTAATTACCGAAGATCGTAGAAAGACCATTTAAAATCTCAAGCCAACAGCTTAATCTTCTAAACTGCTCATAGGAAAAGTCGAATACGGCTTGTAAATTTTAAAAAATATTTTATTTAATGACCTTGTTATTTCTCTATGAATTTGTTTGAGTGTTCTTGAAGGGAGTCGAACCCCTAACCTTCGCATTCGTAGTGCGATGCTCTATCCAATTGAGCTACAAGAACAAATGTTTGCAAATTGCTTGCAAACTAAATTTACAACCTCACAACTAACTTATAAACAGACAATTAAATTCAATAAAATATACTTCGTAGTGAGATGCTCTATCCAATTGAGCTACGTGTGCTAATCTTTATATTCTGTACCGCAAAAGTATGAAATTATATCATCAGTCAAAAATTAATATTGTAGCTATTCAACAACATTCTTTCATCGAGGATGTTAATCAGTCTTTATAATGATCATAGAAAAGAATATCACATTTTTAACTTAGCTAAATGGGGAGATCGATTTTAATTGCAGCACTATTACTCATTACACTTTTATCCGCTAAGGCAAGCGACTCAACCAGTACGGAGGTGCAGCTTAATCCCAAAAAATCTGGAGCAGCTTTTTTAATAGACCTTGGCTTTAACAATTTTCTTAAGACCAATGATCCATACAAATTGAAGGCAATAGGTTCCCGAGGTGCTAATTTTTATTATATGTACAAAATAAGGCTGGGATATTTCCTCTCTATCTCTCCTGGGCTTGGCCTTGGGTTTGATAACTACAGCTTCCAAAACGAAAATCTAAGACTTACTCCTGCTCAAGGTATATTAATCACTCGCTTAGACACGACTCCTAATGTCAA
>DASVUU010000296.1:0-5713 GCA_036386935.1 Cytophagaceae bacterium
AGTTTTATGTATTTCCTGGAGGTACGAAAAATAGCCACGAGAAGAAAAAGCTGCATACAGAGGTCATAAATCCGGTGGTCTGTGGTGAAGTATGGACTGACCGTATTCCAATGAAATAATATCGACAGGAGGAATCGGAAAATGCCGAAACCATAAAACCAAAGATGGTACCGTTGGGATCTTTTGTACAATCTTAGAAATTCATAGAAATTGAAAAACAAAGAAATATTAAGAAGTCCATAGCTAATAGTATAAAAGTTGAAAATGGATTCTAGTGTATTGAACTCAAGAAGTGAATGGGTATAATTAAAGATGTAGCCATTCACAAGAAGTCTGCCGACGATCACCATTAAAGAATAAATGCTGTAGTATATGTACAGTTTGTCTCTTAAAAAAATAAAGAAAATGAGACTAAAAATGCAGGCAAGAGCACTTAGACCAACTAAAAAGAAATCAAAATTCGAAAGCTTTATCTCATCTTCTATTATGCTCTGTACCTCCCGCTCGACAAAAAAGTAATGGTAGCCATTATAGCTTCTCACGTGCAACCAGCAGACGGTCGGTTCAGTAGCATTGGGCAGCTTCAAATACAGAGAAGGCAGGTATAAATTCCTCTTTTCAAAATCTTCAGTAGCACCCGAGCTATAGTGTGATAGGCTGTCCTTTGCTAGGTAATATAGGTCTAACTTATTATTTACGATGTATGGTGAAAATAGGTAAAATAGCTTCTCGGGATCTGGTTTTTCGTACGTAAAGCGGAGCCAAAAGGACTTAGCTTCGTTTTGAGCCTTCTCCATCTTATAAGGTTGTCGAAATAGGCCTTGATCTCGGATCAACTCCTCAATCGAGTAACTTCTTGTTTCCTCTTTAATAATTTTAACGTTCCGAACAGTACTAAAAGAGGGAAGATAACCTCCAAAATAAAGTGCAGTAAAGATCAAAAATTCTATAAGGCGATTTTTTAACAGAAGCTTTTCGGTCATTGCAGATATTTCTTACCGGTTTTTTAAACGTAGTTTTCCTTATTTTTTTATAATTGACAATTACCTGCAAACTAGATAGTTACAAATTAAGCCCAGAGCAATGTTGTGCTATTAAATCGTAGTTTTTATTTCTTAACACACTTATTATCAAATAGATAGTGCTTATTTTTTCTTGTAAATATATAGATTATTTCTACTTTTGTAATATTCCTTGAAATAATTGAATTAAAGAACTATGAGAAAGCAGCGGTACTTCCCTCAATACGTGTTAAAAATATTTAGTCATGCTTTATTGCTTGTATTTAATAATCTGACTTCTTCAGCTCAATGTAATGACCCGAAGACTTCTGCCCCAACTCCACAAATGGGTGCGATGATGAATCCACAATTCGTAAATCTTTGGCATATGGCAGGCGCCAACGATAAATACGGCGAACACTTCGGTCAAAACGGCGGATTAAGTATAGGGGATGATGGATGGCCTATTGCTGGCATCGCTCATGGAATAAGGTATTACCCGGAGGATTTTCTCCCTAAGGCTCAGAAAGGCGACGTTATTAAATTCCGATTTAAGGGAGAAATGGATCAGTTAACGAGGCCAGCAGCCCGCCCTCATTTTGAGAACGCTTCTTATAGGAATATACAGCAGTTGGGTAGTTATGTAACTGCCGAAATTGTAATTAGCTCAAACTATCCTTTGAATGGGGAAGGTACCAATGGTTTCAAATTCGGATGGGACGGGCACATAGAAGACATACAGATCGTTAGACCTGGTTACGAGTTTGATGATCCGCGATTTATCACAGATGACTATGTTCGACACGCAAAAGAAGCAGGTTGGAAGGCCTTGAGGCTCATGGGTGCCATGGGTGTCAATGGTAATAGCGACCAAACCTGGGCAAAAAGATTAAGTCCTAATGCACCGATGTCTGTGAATGTATGGCAAACTCAGCCTGGCAAATTACCTTCAGGGGAGGTCTGGGCTCAAGATAAGTCGAATGGGATGAACGAAAATAACCTTCCCGGTCAAAATGGCGCAGGTGGAAGAATGAGAGGTTCGCCGTGGGAAAAGCAGATTGATATGTGTAATTATTTGAACCTGGATATGTGGGTCAACTTACCAGTTCTGGTCGATGATGACTATGTAAAGAATCTAGCAGCTCTATTGAAGAAAAGATTAAAGGCAAATCTGAATGTAAATATTGAAATCGGAAACGAGATGTGGAATATATTTGGACCAGACTTTTTATCAGGTTGGTTTATGGCTCAGCAGGTTGCCTGGGAGTTCAAGTATGGGACGCCGGAACAAAAGAAAATCTTTGGAGGTCCACTTTGTCCTGGGTGTGATTTAGCAGGAAGTTATACAACTAATGGTAGTGGAGACAATCAAACATTTAATTTTGAAGCATGGCAACGTTGGATGGCTCGAAGACTCAAGGAGCACGCGGAGTCCTTCGCCACCGAATTTGGCTGGAGAGATCAAGGTGGTGAGGTAGGAACTAGAATCCGAATGGTTATTGCCGGTCAATTTTACGCCACCAATGGACACGCCTGGAATATAGGACCTGGAATAGAATTCTTGCAAAGGGCTTATGGCAATGATGCCCCAGGAAAATACCTTTATGCGGTTGCAGTTGCTCCCTATTTTAGTACCCACGCAAATCCTGATAAGGAAACTCGCGAGTCGTTTTTGAATATGTCAATCGACGAAATAGAAAGAAGATTTCTTGAAAATATAGATTCTTACTTCCAGGAATTCGAGCCAAACACATTTGATCCTAGCTCGAATGTACGCTTTGGTAATTTCTTAGAAGGATTGTTTGCGAAAGCCAGAATGTTTGGTTTAAAAATGTATAGTTATGAAGGGGGCAATGAATTAAACACCGGAGGCGTGGACTGGGGGGATGGTAAGAGGCCTGTATGGGAAAATCAAAAAAATGCGGATGCTTTTTTATCTACCCCCCGCGCTGCTGCTATATCAAAGAGGTTTTTTGATAAATGGTACAGCTGGTTCGGCTATGATGCCATGTTTATGAAGAATGGAGACTACCAGGGGACGCCTATGGGGGGATACTCTATGTCACATACCTTAAATGAGGATCTGCCGATGCGAATGGAGTATGCCAGAATAGCCAACAACCCCGCACCACCATTAAGTACTGAAAGAGGGAATGTATTGAGCGGGAAGCCGGTAGATTCCCTAGATGCCAGAAAGTTAGCTGCCTATCAATCAAGCTGGAATACCACCCCTCAAGTCAATTATCATACAGAGGTAAATTCAGATTATACCTTGAAAGGTGAAAGTTCTTATCAAAGGCCTTTTATTATTCGTTGTGAAAAGGGAGGAAAATATAAATTTTCTATTGAGCGGGGAGTATTAACACCACTTGCAAATGATCAAAAATGGCCGACTTACTGTGACATCTATTTAAATGAAAAGCTGGTAGTCTCTGGAAGAAATCTTGTGGTGAATGCGATAAGTAGGAACGTAAAATATCCGGTGGATAATTATGATAGGACTTTTGGATGGACGGAAGACTTAGAAATAGAGATTCCTTACGGTGTGCATGTTTTAAGGATAAAACCATCATTACCCACGCCAACAAGGCCAGGGAATCATGGCTTTTGGGGAGGAAATGGTAAGTATAACAATGGCTTCGACATACTTCAGTACAAGTTCAAATTTGATGGTGCCCTACCACCTAAAAAGCCAAAAGCAATCTTAGGTGAGGTGAATGTTTGCCAAAGTAATACAAAAGCAATGTACGAGATCGGGGAGGTGGACCAAGGTGTTTGCCAGTATGAATGGTCAGGCCTTCCAGCTGGAGCTAAAATTTTACCTCTTGAGCTTGTGGCTGGATCAAACCCTGCAAGGTACAAATCAGGCCAGGGGACTTATAAAATCTACATTGATTGGGGTACTGTTTCTGTAGGGGAATATTCCCTCAAAGTCGTGGCGCAAAATTTTACCGGTCCTAGCGAGCCTTTAATTTTCAAGGTAAAGGTTCAAACCTGTGGATTTAAAATCGCGCCCACGCCCGTCTGCAAAGGAGAGCTTACTACCTTTACACCGGAGCCGATGGCAGGTATAAGTAGTTATAAGTGGGACAATGGCGAGGTTGGTTCTGACATAAAAACAAGATTTACCATCAAGCCGGAGGGAACTCCTATCACCTATCGATATATGACTCCCGGTACATATAGTGTGGTACTTACAACATTTGAAAAAGACGCGAGCGGGAAAGAGATAGAAAAAGACCAATATCACAATACTATAAGTGTGACGGCTTGTAATGAACCTATAGTCGCCACACCTGTAAATTATTGCAAGGGTGCCACAGCGCAGCCCTTAACTGCCATTATAAACGAAAACAGTGCAAATCCTGGCGTAGCTCTTAAATGGTATACCTCTGCGACTGGTGGTGTAGGTACTTCTGCAGTAACACCAACTACAGACGTGGCAGGTACAACCAGTTATTATGTAAGTCAAACATATAGTACAGGTACGGAAAGCGACCGTGCAAAAATAGATGTGATTGTAAAGGATGCACCAGCCAAGCCTGAAGTGGTCGGTGAAAATCCTTTCAATTTATGTGTAGGCGCATCGTCTATGATTAAGGCAGTTCTTGATAAAGTGAAATGGGCCGAGGGTGCTAGCATTAAATGGAATACAGAGGCAACAGGAGGTACTAGTACTGCAAATCCTCCAATCCCCACGGTAGGACAAACCAACTTCAAGTTATATGTCAGTGCTGAAATGGGTGAGTGTGAAAGCCCTAGAACAGAGTTGAACATTAAGGAGGTTGGGACCTTACCTGACTATACTATTTATACTGTCAATCCGGCTTCCTGTGGTGCAAAAGGAATTTTAGGTTTCAACGGTTTAGTAGCAAACCAGCCATATCAAATTAGTTACAATGGGTTGCCGTCCGTAGAGATGATCCCGGTATCAGATGGTTGGAACTCTAGAGTAATTTTGAATGTGGGACCTGGTATTTATAATAACTTCCGTGTCACTCTGGGAGGCTGTACGAATACACTCAATGGGCCTAGAACTATTAGTAATCCTGGAGACGATCCTGCTCAGGGCGGCTATGCCAAGGCTGAAAACGATAAATTGCCGGTAGGGGGAAGTACTAACGTTTCAGTGCTACTTTCCAAAGGGACTATTAGTAATTGGCAGGTATCGAAAGATGGAGGGGAGTATGTCGATATCACTGAAAAAGGTGCTTCCATAAATACTGGTGCACTTGAGAAGGGGATATACTCTTATAAGGCCTTATTAATTAATGGTTCATGTACAGAAGCGGTAGCGTCGACACCAGCTACTATTACGGTAGGGGGAGTGACACCGTTACCTAAAATTGATGCGACAACCACTACTCCAACAATTTGCTCAGGAGCAAAAGCCAGTTTAAGTGTGAGCGGTCAGGCCAGTAGTGCGAGCTTTATATGGCAACAGTCAGTAGATGGCGGAAATTTCCAAGATATAACGGGAGCGACCACCTCACCTTATGAGACAATTGCTCTTGAAAAGACGACTAAATTTAGGTCTAAAGTAACTGATGGAGGTGTCCGCTATTCAGATACGGTGACAGTTACGGTGGGTGCGTCAGCAGTCGGCGGGAAAGCTGTTGCAGACAATGCAGCCTTAAGTGTGGGAGAGTCCACCAGTATAAAACTAAGTCAGCATACTGGTGATATCAAATGGGAAGAGTCGACCAACGGGA
>DASVUU010000297.1:0-3638 GCA_036386935.1 Cytophagaceae bacterium
GAATGATAGACCTACGCGATATTATTTATTTTATCAGTATTATCGTTTCAATGCTTTTATTTACTCACCTTATCTTGGGTAGCAGAAAATGGTAAAATCAATGTCTAAAAAGAAACTTGATATTATTGAGATTTCTCTTGCCATAGCTGTTATTATCTGTGTTAATATCATTCTTGCTGGTATAGTTTGGCGAGCCGATCTTACAGAGGACAGGAGATTTAGCCTATCCGATTATACAATGAAATCGCTAGAGACGCTAAGCGACGAAGTTTATATAGAAGTTTACCTGGCTGGAGAGTTGAATCCTGATTATTCGAAACTGAAAAAGTCTATTAGCGAAACGTTAGAATTATTTAAAATCTATGGAGGGGATAATATCAATTTTAGATTTTTTGATCCTAATTCTATAACCGACAAAAAGCTACGAGAGCAATATTATGAGCAGTTGTTAAAGAAAGGTATCAGATACCAATATGATCTTGTGGAAGAAGGAGGGAAGAAGGAAGAAAAGATAGTATTTCCTGGTGCGCTCGTCGTATCGGGTAACAAACAAATCCCCGTAAGTTTTCTCAAGGGTAATAAGTTGCAACCGTTGTCCGAACAGCTGAATGAATCTGAGGAAAGTATTGAATATGAACTCATGATGGCCTTGCGTCAATTAAATGTCAAAGTTTCTAAAAGCATTGCATTTATTGAGGGGCATGGGGAATATGCAGCTTCAGAAGTGGCAGATATTTCCACCGATCTGAATAATTTCTATAATGTAAATAGAACAACCATTACCAACGAAAAGTCCTTACTCCCCTATAGTGCCGTTATAATCGCTGGACCTGATTCTGCTTACAGTGAAAAGGAAAAGTTTCTGTTAGACCAATATATAGTAAATGGAGGTAGCGCCTTATTCCTAATCGACCCTCTTAACTTAAATCATGACAGTCTTGTGAGTGGGAAAACCTTTGCTTTTCCGTACAAGCTAGAGCTCGACGATATGTTGTTTAAATATGGCGTTAGGTTAAATCCAGTAATTGTGCAAGATTTGAACGCCGGTCTTTTAAGAGCCCAAGCAGGTGAGGCTGGGAAATTTGAAATGGTCAATTGGCCTTACTTTCCCATCGTATATAATTTTTCAAAACATCCTATTGTCAAAAGTTTGGATGCTATAAAATTAAAATACATCAGCACCATAGATACGACGAAATCACAAGGTATAAAGAAGACACCTTTAATTTTTACTTCAGCAAACACCAAGGTGGCGGCCGCTCCGCTAATGGTAGAATTAAACGAGATTAAAAACTCAACGAAGGAGACATTCAATGGTGGCGTAAAAACTTTAGCTTATTTATTGGAGGGGAAGTTCACGTCTAATTACTCAAATAGGCCATCCCCAATATCCGGAGCCAAAGTGCAATCACAAAATAAAGCAGGGAAAATAATAGTGGTTGCGGATGCGGATATCATAAGGAACGACTTTGATAGATTAAAAGGCAAACCTATTCCATTGGGATATGATGCAGATATACAATACCAATTCTCGAATAAAGACTTTTTGATTAACTCCATTGATTACCTCGCTTCAGAAAGTATTGTAGATATCAAGTCCAAAGAAATAAAGTTGCGGCCGTTAGATAAAATAAGGATAGCTGAAGAAAGAAATTTTTGGCAAGTCTTAAATATTGCAGGACCGATAGCACTATTACTTATTGCGGGAATAGCAGCTTATTTTGTAAGAAAAAACCGATTTGAAAAACACGTTGACCAACCTTAAATGTTATTTGGCTAGACAATGAATCAACTTTTAAGAATAAAGGTATTATCATTTGTGTTGATCATTCTCATCGGATGTGCAGTATTTGTTATCAACGACAGGACCAAACAGAGCTCATTTTCAGGTAAAGTTACTTCAATAGAGTTTGGCGATACCTCGCTGATCAACAAGATTACTATTGTACACCCAAATGCTGAAACTGTAAACCTCAGTAAAGATGAATACGGACAATGGAAGATCGACAACAGCTTCAAAGCACGTAAGCAATTGATTAATTTTCTGCTTTATGGACTTGAAAAATTGGAAGTCAAAAGGCCTGTTAGTGAGAATCAGCACCGGGAGATCCTTCAGAAGCTCAAAACAAAGGGGCATAAGGTAACTATCGATAATGAAAAAGAGTCGGTGTCATTTAGTATACTGACCAATGAGGCAGATGTCAATAGTAGCTGGTTTGCAACCGAGGATGGTGTCCCTGTTATAGTCCACGTCCCCGGAGTCCAAGGTGACTTATCACAATTGGTCGGATTGGGCAGGCAAGACTGGAGAACCAGGGAGCTTTTTACAAGCACCGCTCTTAGTCTAAAAAGTATTAAAATTGATTATCCGCAGAGTCCTAGCGAGGGTTTTGAAATCATATCTTCGAACAATAGTTTTTTATTGAAAGGCCGTCAAGATACCGATACCTCCAAGACCAATAAATATGTCATGGCCTTCAGATATATCAATTTCGATAAATATCTCGACAGCGAAAAAATAAAAGCTGTCAGCTCCTCCAACCTGGAACCTTATGCCATCATCAGTTTAACGGACATTGATGAGATGCGAAACAAAGTCTTAGAGATATATCTTCCTGCGTCAGATGGTAAATTATATGGCAAAATGATTCCTGGCAATGAATGGGTGTCGTTAAATCCTAAAATCTTTAGGCTGGTTCTAGCGAAGAAGTCATATTTTGAGAAATCCACGAAGCAATAGCGTCAATGTGTAAAACTTTAAATAGCTAAATTCTATTTTCTTTCTAACTTTGCTTTTTCAATTTTGCCCAAATTCCATTAAAACGGACTTTTCGTAGTCTTCATCCAGTTGGATTAGCTAAATTGAATATTGTTGATCGCACTTTTGGCGAAAAACTTACTCTTAAGAACACTTATACACTTGCTATTTAGAAACTTAAAATGTTTTCTAGCTATAAAAAAATAAATAATCTATGAAATTTGTAGTTTCCTCATCTGCTCTTTTAAAGCAATTAACATCAATTAATGGTGTAATTACTACTAATCCGGTAGTACCAATACTTGAGAATTTCTTGTTTGAAATTGCTGAAGGAAAGCTTGTCGTCTATGCATCTGATCTTCAAACTTCAATGATTGCCGAGATCAACGTAGAGGCAAAGGAAAAAGGAAGTATCGCAGTACCAGCAAGGATTTTGCTTGATACGCTGAAGAACCTTCCAGAGCAGCCAGTGACATTCACAATTGATTTGGACACCTATGGTATAGAGATTAGCTCTGATAACGGTCGATACAAACTTTGCGGAGAAAATGCAACTGACTTTCCACGAGTTCCTTCTGTAAAGAATGGGTATGCTGTTGACCTTTCCAGTGATATCTTATTGCGAGCTATTGCAAGCACTATTTTTGCCACGGGAAATGATGAATTGAAGCCACAAATGACAGGTGTTTATTTATCACTGAACGAGACGAATGCAACATTTGCAGCAACAGATGGTCATAGATTGGTAAGATATAGAAGGGTGGACATCGCCTCAGAATCTCCTAACAATTTATTGATTCCTAGAAAAGCATTAAACCTTTTAAAAACATCTTTACCCGCTGATGCTTCAATTGTAAAAATTGAGTTCAATGCATCGAAT
>DASVUU010000298.1:0-4706 GCA_036386935.1 Cytophagaceae bacterium
GAGTTTCCAATTGGAAAAAATCCTTGAATGATTGCAACTGTACGTCCAAGAAATCCGGATAATCAATTACATTTTTAATAGAAGCGAAACTTATTCTTTTGGATTTTTTAATGGTGGCCAATGCTTTCGAAATTTATGTTATTAATAAGTTCAAGGTTAGAATACCCTGGCAGTTTAATACTAGGGCCAAAATGACTAACTTATATTGAGGCAGAAAAATTCAAAAAGCCTCAGAATATACCTACAAACAGGAAAAGACCTGACTTTAATTGCCAGGCCTTAATCTTTTAAGGCTGAATATAAGTAAGTTGAAATACTTATTTTACTTCTACTTCAGCTCCAGCCTCTTCTAATTGTTTCTTCAAAGCTTCTGCTTCATCTTTAGATACTCCTTCTTTCACTGCTTTTGGAGCACCATCAACTAAATCTTTAGCTTCTTTCAATCCTAATCCTGTCAAATCTTTTACCAATTTAACGATAGCTAACTTAGCTCCACCTGGTGCTTTAAGGATAACATCAAATGATGATTTTTCAGCAACCGCTTCAGCAGCACCGCCACCACCACCGGCCATCATTACAGGAGCTGCAGCAGCAGGCTCGATTCCGTACTCATCTTTTAGAATTTTAGCTAACTCGTTTACTTCTTTCACAGTCAAGTTAACTAACTGTTCTGCGAATGTTTTTAAATCTGCCATTTTGTATTACTGTGTTTAAATTTACTTTTTGAAATGATTTATTTTATTTTACTTACTATTCGGGTTTTTCTGAAAGAGTTTTCAGAATTCCAGCAATCTTCCCTCCGCTGCCTTTCAATGCAGAAATAACATTCTGAGCAGGGGATTGAAGCAATCCGATTATATCTCCAATTAATTCATCCTTCGATTTTAATTGAGTTAATAGATCTAGATTTTCAATTCCTATAAACAAGGCAGTATCGATGGAAGCGCCCTTGAACGAAGGTTTATCTCCGCCTTCTCTATAGAACTCCTTTAACAATTGTGCAGGAGCTTTGCCAGTATCAGCGAATAAAATTCCTGAAAAACCAGTAAGTACTTTTTCATCAAATGAAGCATAGTCTGTGTCAAGAGTCTCTAATGCTTTTCTTATTAATGAATTTTTGAAAACTTTGTATTCAATTCCTTTCTGATAGCAGAGTTTACGGAATTTATTGATTTTATCTACTGACATGCCTGAAGCGTCAGTAATATAAAAGTGAGGTGTAGAGCCTAATTTTTGACTTAAGTCCTCAACGATTTGTCTTTTTTCTTCTCTAGTCATGATTAAGCTCCAATTGAATTTTTATCAACAGCTACTCCAGCACTCATCGTGCTAGATATAGTAACACTCTTTAAGTATGTACCTTTGGCAGATGCTGGTTTTAGCTTATTTATTATTTGCAATACTTCATTCGCATTTTCAACGATTTTCTCCGGAGTGAAGGAAACCTTTCCTATGCTGGTATGAACTATGCCTGTCTTATCAACTTTAAAGTCAATCTTTCCTGCCTTTACATCCCTAACAGCTTTAGCTACATCTAAGGTAACCGTTCCTGCTTTAGGATTAGGCATTAAGTTTCTTGGACCTAGTACTCTTCCCAACTTACCAACCTTAGCCATAACAGTAGGCATTGTGATGATTACATCTACATCAACCCATCCGCCTTCAATTTTTTGAATATAGTCGTCAAGTCCAACATGATCAGCACCAGCATCTTTAGCGTCCTGAGCTTTATCAGGAGTACAAAGTACCAATACTCTAACATTCTTTCCTGTACCGTGAGGTAATGCAACAATTCCACGAACCATTTGATCAGCTTTCTTAGGATCTACTCCTAGTCTAATATCAAGATCAACTGAAGCATCAAATTTTGTATAAGTAATGTCCTTTACTATTGACGCAGCTTCAAGCAGGGAATACTCCTTTTCAGGGTCGAATTTCCCAGCAGCGTTTTTTTGATTTTTTGTTAATTTAGCCATGTTCGTTTTCTTTTAATTGTCCCAAGGAGCTTTACCGCTTACGGTCAAGCCCATACTCCTTGCAGTGCCGGCTACTTGCTTCATCGCTGATTCTACTTTAGAAGTATTTAAATCAGGAAGTTTTGTTTCAGCGATAGTTTTAATTTGATCCCACGTAACAGAACCAATCTTAACTCTATTAGGCTCGGCTGATCCTTTCTTTGCTTTGGAAGCTTCAAGCAATAAAATTGGAGCAGGAGGTGTTTTAATAACAAAGTCAAATGACTTGTCTTTATATATTGTAAGTAGTACAGGCAATATAACACCTGGTTTGTCTTGAGTTCTAGCATTGAATTGCTTACAAAACTCCATAATATTTAATCCCTTGCTACCAAGAGCAGGTCCGATAGGAGGTGAAGGATTAGCTGCGCCACCTTTTACCTGCAACTTTAGGTATCCAACTATTTCTTTTGCCATTTTACTGTTGTTTTTCTACTTGCATATAATTCAACTCAACGGGGGTATTTCGACCAAATATCTTTACCATTACATTGAGCTTCTTTCTTTCTTCAAAAACTTCTTCTACAGATCCTGTAAAACCATTGAATGGGCCATCCATTACTTTTACACTTTCTCCTACTATAAAAGGAGTATCTAACTTTTCTTGTGAATCATCAACTTCATCTACCTTTCCAAGAATTCTATTCACTTCAGCCTGTCTTAGAGGTACAGGTTTTTTAGCCACATTTCCCTCTTGAGCGCCGAGGAAACCGATCACACCGGGGATGCTTTGTATAACGTGTCCAACTTCACCATGATTTAGGTCTGCATAAATCAATACATACCCTGGAAAGAAATTGCGCTCACGCACTCGCTTCTTTCCATTTCTCATTTCAAATACCTTCTCGGCTGGTATTAGAACCTGTGGTATAAAATCAGCGAGATTTTGTCTCACGATTTCATTCTCAAGGTAATTTTTTACCTTTCGCTCCTGCCCACTTACGGCCCTTACAACGTACCAGTTTAATTCAGCCATTTGTTGTTTTTTTCGGTGTACCTTAGAAAGTGCTACCTGAGGTTAAAAATTTTGATAAATCAATCCCATCCCGTTGTCAAAACAAAAATCAATCAAACCGATTATTAATGCAAAGATCAATGATGCTACAAGTACTAATATGGAGCTACTTTGGAGTTCGCTATACTTAGGCCATGAAACCTTGGTTTTCATTTCGTCGATTGACTCTTTGATGAATGTGATGATATTATTCATTTATTTTTTTTCTTGCATGCTTACCAGTGCACGGGTGGAGAGACTCGAACTCCCAGCCAACGGTTTTGGAGACCGCTACTCTACCAATTGAGCTACACCCGTATTTACCTCGCACCCCAAAATGGGAGGGCAAAGATAGGAATACTTATATAAAAAAACAAGTGCGTCCCTGAATATTTCAAAGACGCACTTGTAATTTCTTAATTTATTTTAATATTTCAGTAACTTGACCAGCTCCAACTGTTCTACCACCCTCTCTAATCGCGAACCTAAGTCCTTTCTCCATTGCTACAGAGTTGATAAGTTTTACCGTAACAGTGATGTTATCACCAGGCATAACCATTTCTACTCCTTCTGGAAGTAATATCTCTCCAGTAACGTCTGTTGTTCTAAGATAGAACTGTGGTCTGTATCTGTTGAAGAATGGCGTGTGTCTTCCACCTTCTTCTTTAGACAATACATAAACCTCAGCTTTGAACTCTAAGTGTGGAGTTACAGAACCTGGTTTACAAATAACCATTCCTCTTCTGATTTGGTCTTTTTCAATACCTCTCAAAAGTAGACCTACGTTGTCGCCAGCTTCACCTCTATCGAGGATCTTTCTGAACATTTCAACTCCAGTTACTGTAGATTTAAGATTTTCAGCTCCCATTCCTAGGATGTCAACACCTTCACCTGAGTTAATGATACCTCTTTCGATTCTACCTGTTGCAACTGTACCTCTACCTGTAATAGAGAAAACGTCTTCAACTGGCATAAGGAAAGGTTTGTCAGTCAAACGTGGAGGAATTGGAATATCGTTGTCAACTGCGTCCATCAATTTCTCAATTGACTCAACCCATTTAGCATCTCCATTAAGACCACCTAGTGCTGAACCAGAAATTACAGATATAGTATCTCCAGGGAATTCATAGAAGCTCAAAAGCTCTCTTACTTCCATTTCAACTAATTCTAACAATTCAGGATCGTCAACTAAATCGACCTTATTCATGAATACTACAAGAGCAGGTACACCTACTTGACGAGCAAGAAGGATATGCTCACGAGTTTGTGGCATTGGACCATCAGTCGCAGCAACCACTAATATAGCGCCATCCATTTGAGCCGCTCCTGTAACCATGTTTTTTACATAGTCAGCGTGACCTGGACAGTCAACGTGTGCATAATGTCTTTTTACCGTAGAGTATTCTACGTGTGAAGTATTAATTGTAATACCTCTTTCTTTTTCCTCTGGTGCGTTATCGATCTGAGAGAAATCTCTTTTCTCAGCAAGTCCTTTTTCTGATAAAACTTTTGTGATAGCAGCAGTCAAAGTAGTTTTGCCGTGATCGACGTGTCCGATAGTACCTATGTTTACGTGAGGTTTGGAACGGTCAAAATTTTCCTTAGCCATATTTGAAAATCCTCTTTTTTGTTAAATTATTAATTATTGTGAATATACTATATAGTGATAGTAACGCTTTTATGAGCCAGTGAGGGGA
>DASVUU010000299.1:0-9974 GCA_036386935.1 Cytophagaceae bacterium
AATTGCATAAACTGTATAGGTGTATTTTTTAGACCTCTCATAAAACTTTAGATATTCGTGGAAATAAAGGATTAGGGCAATATTTACCCCTCCATAAAAGAAGGCATAAAGATTATGAAGTGACTCAAGATTTGTGATCGAATAAACGTCCTGGAGATAGTTAAAAATAAATCCACTGAAGGTAAGCCTCGCACACACAAGCATCAAGGAAAAAAGGGCATAGTATAAATACAGTTTATCCTTCAGGTAAAAGAAAAAAGTCAAGCTAAACAAGATAGTGAGGCATCCAATGCCGATGAAGAAGAATTCAGAAATGGCATTTTCTATTTCCAATTTGAATGCATTGCTTTTTTCGACCTCCGAGAAAAAAAACAAATAATTATGAAAAGGGGTAACTTTTATAAGACACGTAACGGGTCCGGGTATATCAGGAAGGTCTAAGTAAATATTTGGTGCATATAGATTTCGTTCTGAAAATTTTTGAGATAAACTACCTTCATAGTGATGCAAGCTGTCTTTTATTAGATAAAAGAGATCTAACTTTTTAAACACCATAAAGGGATAGGACAAGTAAGCTGCCTTCTGCCTTTCGGTTTTGGTGTATACAAAGCGTAGCCAAAAAACTTTTCCTCCTTCATTAAAATTTTCTCCTTTCATTGGCCTGAATGGAAGTGCTGGCATCGTAAGCATTTGTCGGGGCGAGAGCTGATTCTTGTTTTCCTTTAAAATCTCCAGATTCTTAAAATCAGACCCAAATCCCGAAATAGGTTTGGCAATAAAGAGAATCAATGCAACCATTAGATAGCAATGGAGAATTGAATTAAAGGCCTTGCTGGAAATCGCCATCAGCATAATTATAATATTTTAACGTACGTTGCTTAATTATAGTCGCCTAAATAAGCTACTAGTTACCAGGAAAGTATGAGGGATTGACAAATCATTATATCAGTATTATTAAGTATTATCTGGTTGTTACCTAATTGAAAATCAGTAGAATAACTTTAATTGCCTTGACAAATATAACTAATCGAGCTAATTTTATGATTATTCAATCAAATAGTTGATCATATTAATACCACAATGACCTGAGTAAGTATATCGCTTGGGTCTACCTTAAAAATAATTGTTATGAGCATTCCGAAATTAATTACTTACGCCTTGGGGACACTTTTGCCTTTGGCATCCTTTTCCCAAACAACCCTCAATTACACAATTGCAAACTGGTTTGACAACAAGAAAGCCGCAACCAGCTTAACATTTGATGATGCTATCAGCGGGCAGTTTACGGATGCCATTCCAATATTAGATGCCAATGATTTTAAGAGTACATTCTTTCTTATAAGTCAATCTGTGCCAGGTCAATTGGGCGGATGGGCGCCCGTAGTAAAAGCTCTAAGGGGTGGGCATGAAATTGCTAACCATACCGTAACCCATCCCACATTAGCTGAACTAACCAATGCGGAAGTGGATGCGGAATTTAAAGGCTGCAATGACGCAATTTTTAGCAACGTAAAGGTAAAGGCTGTTACAATGGCATATCCAAATGGAAGCGGAGGTGGTAGCACAGCGGAGGATCAAAGAGTGAGAAATATTGCAAAAAAATATTTCATTGGAGCAAGGGCTGCTGGAGGAGACAACAATCCTTATTCATTTGGAGATAGTGAAGAAAATTATTTCTTGATTAGGAGCCCAATGATTAATGATGGTACCACTGCAAGCGACATGGCTAATATGCTTAATAATACCATTTCTAGTGGAGGCTGGTTTTGTCCCACCTACCATGGCGTCGTGAATGGTTGGATTATAGTGAGCAAAGAGTTGTTCCAAGCCCACATAGATGAATTTGTGAAACGGAAAGGTGATTTGTGGGTTTCCACTTTTGGAAACGTTTTGAAATACCACAGAGAACGTAAGTCTGCGAAGTTGACCAAGGTTTCTGAAGATCCAAAGGCTTGGGTTTTGTCTTTATCTGACACTCTGCGTGACAATGCAGTGTGGAGTCAACCATTGACTTTGAATTTAGACAAGCCTTCCTGGCCGATATTCTATATTTCTCAGAATGGGAAAGATATTCCGTATAAAACGGTGAGCAATAAAATAGTATTTAATGCTGTCCCTGACGGAGGTGAAATAAAGATAGGAAAGGAAGCTGTTTTGGCCGTTGAAGATAAGAATGAAACGGAGGCCAATTGGTCGATCATACCAAATCCAATAAGTGAATCTATTAATATCTTCAATCTAAAAGAGGGAAATCAATATAAAATAGAGATTGTTTCTGTGAACGGTAGTTTCAGAAAAACGGTCGAGGAAACGGCTAAAAACAGCCAAATTGCGATAGTTGCTAAGGAATTTCAAAAAGGTATCTACATTATTACAATTAATGGGGTTTCAAAGAAAATAGTTGTTCAATAAGTAATGTAATTAATAAAAGTAGTTAATGAAAAATTTATTTAAGAATACCTGGATATTGTTGCTCCTGTCAAATAGCATATATTCCCAAACGACATTGAATTATTCTGTAACTCCTTTTTTAAATAACAAACGGGGGGCTGTTTCGCTAACGTTTGATGATAATATTAAGGGTCAATATAACACTGCACTGCCTGTTATGAATGACGCTAAATATGGCTTCAAGGGCACCTTTTTCACAGTTACGGGTTGGGTACCTGAATCTGGCATAGGCAATTGGCAGTATCTGAAAAATGAAGTTGCTGCAAAAGGTCATGAAGTAGCAAGCCACACTGTCAGCCACAAAAACCTGACGGAGCTAACCGATCAAGAGATGAGAGACGAGATTGTAAACTCAGACATAGCCATAGAAACAAATATTCCCGCAGTTAAATGTGTAACTCTAGCTTGGCCATTTGGTGTGGGAGGAGACAACGCTAAAGTGGTGGCAGAAACCAAGAAACGTTATATCGGGGCAAGGAATGCTTGGGGAGCAGAATGGACTAATGGCGACCCGCATGACGCATGGATAAAAAGTCTGAATTATAACATGAACGTTTTGGCGCTGGGGATTAATTCAACAGTAACCTTAGAAAAGTATTCGACCTATATCAACGGGTCTTTGCAATCTAAGTGGCTGGTGTTTCTTTACCATGGGGTTGAAGAAGGCGAGTATGATGGGCCAGGTAGAGAGAATTTTATTAAACAAATGGATGTAATAAACAGCAAGAAAGACCTTTTGTGGGTGGCACCTTTTGGTGAAGTAATGCGATACAATGCTGAGAAATTTTCCCAGAATTTGAAGGTGGTTTCTGAATCTAATTTACAGTGGGTATTAAATTTAACGGACACATTATCAGACAATCAAGTATACAACCATCCGCTTACTTTAAAAATTCAAGCCCCAACCTGGAAAGTAGACTCCGTAATACAGGGAGGCAAAAAGGTGGCTTTCACCATAACTTCTGGTTTTGTTTATTTAAATGCAGTTCCTGACGCCGGACAAATAGTTTTTTACAAGTCAGCTCTTACGCGGGTGGATGAATATAACAGTAAAGAAGGTTTGATCTATATTTTTCCTAATCCTGCCAAAAACGAACTTAATATTGAAGGAAATATTTCGGAAAACTCAGGTTATGAAATTATTTCTGTAAAAGGGAAGATTGTACAAGCTGGGTTAATAAACGCCAATAAAATTTCAGTTGACCTATTAAAGTCGGGGCAATATTTGGTCAAGATTAAAACCGCGATAGGCCCACAAGTCAGACCCTTTGTGAAGGAATAGAAAGAGAGGTGAGATAGCTTAAATATAGAGGCAGTCCGCTACTGGCTTTACTTTCGGCATCCACTTTACTTATAACCGTTGTGGATGGCAAACCGGTGTGGATGATTGAAACTGGAAACTTGGTTGAAAATACTTTTACAGACAGTTTTAATTTGCAATGGCAAATCACCTTGCCCTCAAATCGGAAGCGTGTCTGTGTGAGCTTTGGGCAATGAAATGGCAACCTTATTAATGGCAGCACACTTACTCATGCAGGTAATGCGATGAAAGTTTACTATAAGCATATAACAGATGCAAAATTTGCGGGAGGGTTGGTTAAATAAGCAATATATACGATCAGCTCACTCAAAAACGTCTCTTGGAAAGAGAGATGGCCGTAGGATAAGTCGTAGCCGCAAGTAAAACCCTAGAAATAAATTTGAGCCTTACGTTCCTTAACATTACCATTTTTATCGATATTGATTTTTAATAATCCCTCTTGCCAATTATAGTTCTTTACGTCTAAAACTAACTCGTCAACTTTGACCGATATAGGCTTTTTGCAATAAACACCCAACGTTCCGCCTTCAGGAATCACAATCGTCAATTCATTTGCTACAATAAATTGTTTTCTTATTGTCGCCGGCGCATTGTATTTATTTATCAGACCTAGCACAGCCAGTGCATTGTTAATGGGAACAATATTGTAATATTTATAACCCATTCTGTCAAGGGTAACTGGTATTGTTTGATTATAGTCTAGAATATCTACTTTGCCTGAGAAGTACTCATACACGAGGAATTTATCTCCTTTTAAGCCGTAAACATCTGATGGTGCAAAACTGCCAGTGACGTGGTCTTTATCTGCAACGTTCCATATTCCCAATAACCCGGCACCTTTTGCTAAGGAAAATGCCTTGAAGGGTAGGGGATCTTGAGTTTGGAACAGGCAATCCTTAGTCGGACGCGCCGGAATATCCGCGCGTATTACTTTTCCGTCGTTTAGCACTAAAGGTTCGATAGAAGATATATTTTGCTTTCCAGGTACATCTGTCAAATATACAGGTCCTCCGCTGACCGCTCTGGCAATGGCATGAAAGTTTGCATCAGGATGGTGTGATTGGAACATGTCGAAGTCGGGCCAGACCAACTGGGAAAACCATAATGAATTTTGTAGAGCACATAACACATGTACGGCAGCATTCCCTTTGTTCATTTCATAAGATTTCTCCTCGGGGAAATAGTCCTCAACAGCCCTTCCTACGGCAGATGGGCCAAAATTGTAAAATGCATCAGAGGTCATGTCCATGCAGTTTATTACTGCACCGTTAAAATGTTTTTTTACTGCTTCCTGAAAGTTTTTCTGTATTTGCTCCGATGCGTTCCATAGGGGTGCTTTTCCAACGGCCATTCTTTCCACTACAAGTTGGTTGTCAGTCTTTACGAAAGTGATGCCCTCTTTTTTAATTACGTCATACCATTTGTCGAAAAACTGGTATCCTCGGTCAGACAGAAAAGTTGGCGCGTAATACACAGCATCTAGATTGCTTGAATCTAGCCATGGAGCCTGCTCTTTGTATGGTGTTAGTATCTCTTTAAAGTCCTTGCCTAGGTAGGAATCAGGATCTACCCCATTCCAATAAGCATTTAAAGTATGCCAAACACCTATGTTTTTTATATGATAGTCATTTTTCAAGGTATTTACCATTGAATGGAATCCATTAGGAAATTTGGTAGAATCAGGATAGAAGCTCTGTAACCTTCTATTCGTATCGATTTTCATCCAACCATCATCTACAAGCACGTTACCTAGTTGAAATCCTTTATCTGTAAAAGTCTTCACAGAATTGATGATTTTAGATTCACTCATATCCATACCAAAGGAATTCCAGGTGCACCAAGCGATATAACCGAAGGTTTCAGGGTATATCTTATTCCTCCTCAATCCTTCTGCTTTTCCCATTTCTGTCATTCCCGACAAATAGATATTGTCTATCAATTTATAAGGGTCTTTGTCAAACGCAACAGCCATCATTGGTATGTCATTTTCAACGGTGCTGTCTTTGTAGCTCAGGGCTTTTGCTCCTATCTTACCATTTTCGGACCCGAGAGTACTCCTATAACCTTTCCCGCATAAAGGCATAACAGCAGCATACAGGCCGTCTTCATATTGGTAGATGAAAAATTGCACATTGTCTCCTTTCATCTCAGATAAGGTATCAATTTTGATTGGCATTGTCCATGCGTTCCATGGACCATAACGGTAGGAGGACGTTCCTACTTTAAACCCTGGAAGCTGCTCAAAAAATAGCCCTACTAAATTTGTGCCTGAGCCTTTATTATCATTATTAGGAGAGATGAAGAACTTATATACATCTAGCGTTGAATCCAACTCCACCCTAAATTCAATGGCTTCTTTGCCCTCGGAAGAAAATGAATATATTTCCTGGGTACCCTGAGATTCACTTTTTCCCTTAAAAGTTAAATTGTTTTTGTTGTTTTCCGATAGAGGTAAAATACCTTTAATTCTTGGCTTTCCTTCATAATTCAGACTGATTGAATTGTCTTCTCCCAAATTTAAGATTGGAATTTGTGAGGACTTTTTGGAACAAAAGGTATTTATAACTCCCATGATAAAAACGGCGCTTAAAACTTTTAGATTCATTGCTCTTTTTAATACTGGTGGACTATTAATAATAAATTGATACGTTAGGATTAAGATTAAAAGAATTACAATGTTGAATCTGGTTAATACATCGTTATTCAGCTGTTCGAGCAGTTTTATTGAAAGTAGGATCGCGTCTCATTTATTAGGATTGGAACTTTTAGCGAGAGGTTTACCCACGTTACCCACGGAAAATTTATTATTGAAATAGATTGACTTAATTTGTAGAAAATTGCTCTCGTGGTTTCCGCCCTTTCTATAGACAAAGCAAAGGTTATACTGGCCCCTTGTTTCTTTTATTTCTGTGGTAATAGGTTTCCAATTGTTCCAAACTCCTGTGCTGGCAAACTCGGCCACGCCAATGACAGGGCCTTGAGGATTGTTTAGGTGAATCTCTAATTTTCCCGGAACGGTTGCAGAGTATTCATAAGTCAATCCGCTTATATCTGTCAAGTCACAAGCGTTAAAATAGAAATAGCCACCGTCGGCTACACCTTCGATAATATCATAGCCCCAGGCCTTAAATTCGTTTAATCTACCAAGATCTTTTGCCATTATTTTAGGATTTCTAAGGCTCAGGCTGGTTTTGCCCGTAAAAGGCCCCATAACCTTTGTTCCTCCATCCCTATAGGAGGCCGATAAAATATAGGTTCCATCGTTGCCTTTTTCTCTGTGATCGTTAGGGTTTAACACACCAGCTGGTTTCAGAATATTTATTGGCTTTTCCTCCTGAGTTAAAGACAGGATATAAACAACCATCGCTTTTGCATCTTCTTTAGAAACCTGGGGGTGGGCGCTCATTGCATGATCTCCCCAGACCCCGCCGCCACCTTTTATTATTTTATTGGCCAGTTTATCGACTGCATCACTATTTTGGTACCTGGTCGCGACCTCTAAAAAACTTGGCCCTACTGATCGTTTTTTCAAAGAATGGCATGCCTTGCAATCACTTTGGTTTATCAAGGGAAGGTCAATCGTGTTCTTTTCGACAGGAGCCTTCTGGTGGCCAGACATAATTTCAGCCATGTCTTTTCCTTCTGGGAGATAATCTAAAAAGAAATTGATTCGGCTAGAGTCTATTGTCTTGTCTTCTTTATCCTTCACATCAACCTGATAAACAATTGGGTATTTGTCCCAATAAAAAGTGCGGTTGGTCTTAGTTTGTATGTAAACCTGAGGCACGCTGTTTCCCACCGTCACGTCCACCGTCGCAACACTACTGTTGCCGTGGACGTCAGTAACCGTCAGGGTGGGAGTGTAGACACCCGGTTTTTCAAAAGTAAACTCCGCATTTATATCCCGAGACTTGATGGCTTTGCCACTAAATCTCCATTCATAAATGATGTCATCCTTATCTAAATCGTAGGAACCTTGCCCCGAAAATTTAACCTTTAATGGTGCTTCTCCCTGGAATTCACCCAAAGCTTTTGCCTTAGCAACCGGTGGTCGATTGCCTGCCACATATTCTATTTTAACCAACCTCGCGTTGTCGTCTTGGGCAAACCACAGATTGCCGTACTCTAATAGATATAAAGCTCCGTCAGGTCCAAATTCCAGGTCTGTGGGATGATCAAATTCCATCGTTGGAAACAAATGCTCCAAGCTTTTAAAATTACCTTTCTCATCCTGTCGTACCGCCATTATCCAATCACGGGCCCAATCATATATAATCAATGACTTATCATAATATCGAGGAAATTTACCGCTTGAGTTTGGGTAATTGTCAAAATGGTAGACTGGTCCTGCCATGGCACAACGCGCATTTTGACCCACCTCGGGAAACTCTGTCGATTTCGTATAAGGGTACCATATGAAAGGGATCTTGGCAGGAGGGAGGACTTTTAAACCCGTATTATTCCTCGAATTGTTGAATGGCTTCGCGGGGTTCTGCGATCCTCCGATTGCATTGGTTGCGAAGTCTACCTGTGCATAAGGCTTGTTGTTCGCAACAAAGTATGGCCAACCATGGTTACCTGCCACTCTAGCTTGGTTGACCTCATCGTGACCCCTAGGACCTTGTAAGCTGTCTTTACCAGCATCTGGACCGACATCTCCCCAATATAAATAATTGGTCTTTTGATCTATTGAAATCCGATACGGGTTACGGCAACCCATAATATAAATTTCAGGTTTAGTATTCGCCTGATTCTTAGCGAACAAATTTCCATGAGGAATAGAGTACGTTCCATCAGCCTCTGGGTGAATTCTTAAGATTTTTCCTCGTAGGTCATTTGTATTTCCAGCACTTCGCTGAGCATCAAATGAAGTCTGGCCTGGCCGATCATCCATTGGAGAATATCCGTTCGATCTAAATGCATTGGTATTATCGCCCACCGCAATGTATAAATTACCATCGGGTCCAAATTCCAATGAGCCTCCAGAATGGCAACATTCACTTCTCTCCACTGGAATTTCAAGGACAACTTTCTCCGAGGTGAGGTCCAGATTATCCTCATATAATTTAAATCTAGAGATATTTTGAACCGACCTTTGCCCGTTAGGAGAATACATGATATACACAAAGTTATTACGATCAAAGTTTGGGTCTAGCGCCATGCCAAGGAGCCCGTCTTCGTGCTTTGTAAAAACATCAAGTTTATGAACAAGCTTTAACTTTTGCGTTGCAGGAGAATACATCATTATTTCCCCCTTGCGCTGCACATAATAAATAGTGCCTTTACTTGTTACCACCAGTTCCATAGGTTCATCAAGTTTCTCGGCAAACACTACTTTTACAAACCTATCAGCAGAAGGAACGCTGGCTATCTTTGTTCTTTTATAATCAATGTCATTTTCACCAATCGCATATTTTATACCACCGAGGATGTGTTCTAGAAAAAGTGGTTCGGTGTAACTTTCCGGGGTGTGGCCCAGTCCTGTATAGAAAGCCCGTCCCCCTTCGAAACTATGATACCAGGCTATAGGGTGCTTTGCTCCGTGAACGCCACCTTCATAGCTTTTCTCATCAAGATTTGCCAAAAAATTAAGACTGTCTGAGATTGATTTAAAATTGTACCACTCATCGACTCTTTTCCAGACGTTAGGCAACGTCTTGGTAGAAGGGTGGTCGTGATCTATAATGTTTATTGTAGCTTTCTGAGTTTTTGGGTGACTCAGAAAATAAGCACCTACTAGTTTATTAAACCACGGCCACTCATATTCTGTATCGGTGGCAGCATGTATTCCCACAAAACCACCGCCCGCCTGAATATATCTTTGCAATTCGACCTGTTCGTTGAAGTTCAATACGTCACCAGTAGTACTTAAAAAGACTATTGCGCTATAATTTTTGAGATCCCGCTCGTTAAAAATTTTTGAATCCTCGGTTGTGTCGATTTTAATATCATTCTCTAAGGCAAGTTTCGCTAACGCTTTCTTCCCAACCTCTATAGATTCATGTCTGTAACCGAGCGTCTTAGAAAAGACCAAAATTTTGGTGTCCTTTTTTGTGCTATTGCAGGAGAAGAAGGAGAAAGTTGAAATTAAAAGGAATAGGTAGTAGAAATTGATTTTCTTCAACACGGAGTTATAAAGCTATATGAAAATGTTGGTTCCATGGGGTTAGGAATGACAATAGTTGGTTATTGGATTTAATCA
>DASVUU010000300.1:0-1503 GCA_036386935.1 Cytophagaceae bacterium
ATCCATCTGTGAGGACGCCGTCTACGTCAAAAATAAAAGTCTTAATATTTGAAAAATCTGTCATCGATTTTGGGATAAATACGAATTTAAAAATTATAGTCTATATATGTATCTTTGACGCTACTTTTATGTGCCAAAACCATTTTTTATGATCCTTTTCAATAAAGTTTCCAATAAAATAGCATTATCCTTTCACTCTAAACTTGTACTCATAACTCTTACTATCAGTTTCTTATTTTTTGCGAATAAAGCTCTTGCTCAGGATACATTACCTGATTATAAACACGCTATTGCACTATCAGTTACAAAATTGTACGTGATAACTTTTAGGGCAAACTATCTGTATTCGTTCAAAGAAAAATATTCAGCAGGCCTTTTAGCCACCGTCTACACGAATGAGGTAAATCGTTTTCCTGGATACAGGCTTGACCTTATCGGGAGGGAATATTTTAGTCGTAAGAAACATATTCATCCTTATGTACAGGCGAAATTAGTCTACGGGTCATTTCGTCCGACTACGTTCAGCTCCCGTGGAACGGGCAATCAAATAGAAACACTCAATGACGTAAGAAGGGATGCTATTCAAATTTGGGGTGGAGGGTTTGGTATTGGAAGCAAAATCCTCTTTGGTACTTCTGGAAGATTTATTTTTGATATGTTTTATGGTGTAAAAGCGTGCCATGTTAGTAAAAATGCAGAGGATCGATACATTGCTAACCGATTCTCTGCAAACACGGTCGGCGATTACAATGTAAAGCGTTCGATTGTAATTTTTGGACCGGCTTCTTTTATCGATGTCAATCTTTTACTAGGATTTCAATTCTAATTTGCCAACCAATTATTTGCCAGCCATGATACTCTCAGAAACCGATTTGTAAATACCCTTCCACAAGGGTTGGTCTTGCAGGCTTTTTAAATGATTGGCCAAAACTTGAAGATCTTTCCTCCTTGCGGGCCCCGTCTGTGCAACTCTTGGATCTCCATCCAACGCCTTATTGACTGTTTCAGAAATCAAGGTATCCATAATGGAATAAGGTATATTTTCATGGTCCAATAATTCTTTACAAATCACTAACATATGGTTGGTGAAGTTGCAAGCAAAAACTGCTGCTAAGTGCAAAGCGCGTCGCTGTTCTGAATCCATCGTAACAACCCTTGAACTTATTGACTTTGCCAGTTCCTCAAGAATACCAAAAGAATCATCATCGTTAGCTTCTAGACAAATGGGCACGTCATTCATTTCGACCTCCCTGTCTTTACTAAAGGTTTGTAGTGGATAGAATATGCCAGATCTTTCGAAGCTCTTCAAAATATCCAAAGGAACCGAACCACTTGTATGAACAACTATCGCCTGAGGAGGAACTCTTAATTTTTTAGCAACTTCGGCAATGCTATCATCATTGACTGCCACTATTATTATATCTGAATTGCTTGTAGAAAAGTCTAGGTTACTTTTGACGGTGCCCTCATAAAGCTTAGAAGTGAGTATAGCTGCATTTTTAG
>DASVUU010000301.1:0-4548 GCA_036386935.1 Cytophagaceae bacterium
CTGAGACAGGGGTGGCTTCCATAACAATCATAATACCTGTAAGGAATGAAGAAGACAATATTGGAAACCTATTAAAGGACATCGAGCAGCAGAATTACCCTAAGGAATTTTTAGAGGTAATAATCATCGACGACGAATCCAGTGACAACACGGTTTTGGTTGTAAAAGAAGCCGTGGTCACTTATTCGCTCAACATTTTTTCTAAGAAAAAATCTAACATTATATCTCACAAAAAAGCAGCATTAACTCAGGGCATCGAGGCTGCAAAAGGTGAATACATCGTGACGACAGATGGCGATTGTAGGGTTCCGTCTGATTGGGTAGCTAGTATCAATCAATCATATCAAACCAGCAAAAGCAAATTTATTGTAGGGCTTGTCACCTTCGACAATGAGCAGACTTTGTTTGATGAAATGCAGACGATAGAGTTTGCAAGTCTTATTGGTACCGGTGCTGCTTCCCTCCAAGCAGGCTTTCCGAATATGTGTAATGGGGCAAACCTTTCATTTGAAAAGAAGGCATTTTATGCGGTAGGAGGTTACGGGGGATTTGAGGGTATTCAAAGCGGGGACGATGAATTTCTCATGCATAAAATGCACATCGCCTTCCCTGGCAAAGTTTCAGTTTTGAAAAGCCGCGGTTCAGTGGTAACAACCGAGGCTAAAGAAAGCCTCAAAGAATTTTACAACCAAAGAAAAAGGTGGGGGAGTAAGTGGTCACATTATAAACTTCCCTACATAAAAATTTTAGCCTTTTACATCTTCTTGTTCAATGCCTCTTTGTTAGCAGGTAGCGTTTATACAATGTTTGTACCGACGTTTCTTACAATGCTTTTGGTATGTTTTGGTTTCAAGCTCTTGGTTGATTATATTTTCTTAAGGGGCGTATTGTCCTTTTTAAACAAGCGGCTGAAAATTAAACTTTTCCTAATTACCAGCATTTTTTATCCCTTTTACGTATCCTTTTTTGCAGTATGTAGTAATATAGGAGGATATTCGTGGAAAGGCAGAAAATCTACTGCAGAAGCCAAAGCTTAGTTTAGCATAGCCACCGTAAATATCTATAGAAAAATATATAAGTCATGAGCGACATTGAGTTTGCGATTTTAGATGAGCTGTATTTCATAAATACATTTGAGGAATTGCAGAGTTCAGTGGAGGCTGATGAGGATGCTTTAATCGCATCGCTGAAGAATTTGATCAAGAAAAATTGGGTTAAGATTTTATTAAAAGACACCGAAGAAGAATTAACCGATCTCAATGAATTTGACCTGATTTATAAACAATACAACTACCTGGTAACAAAAGCCGGACTTTTTGCTCACAACAGTACAGAACAATGAAGAAAAGACAGGCTAAAACGCCCACCTTTTATGTGCGAAAGCGCCTTTTTAGAAATAAGCCTGCACTGATAGGTTTAATAATAATTCTTTTTGCCCACCTCATTGCCCTTCTTGGATATCTTATTATGCCAGACAGCACGCCAGATGCAAACGACGGATCTGCGCTGATCAAAAAAAAACCAGCGGGTTTTCAAGTTTCTATTTTGAAGAAATTAAAAAACAGAGAAGTAGCCGATGTAAACTTTTTTGAGAAAGTATTCTTTGGACAGGAGAGCAAATACACCTTTTTCCCTATTTCGAACTTGGAAATAAATGGGCTTAATGCAAGATATTCCTTATATGGTAAGGAAAAGGAGGTTGTTGAAACGCCAATCATAACGTTTGTGAAGCCACTCTTTGTTGGTAAGTCACCTAAGTTGAAACCTGATTCCTCCTATAATTTCAAGGTGGACGGCGATGTCATTACCTACCTCGACCACAATGAGGCCATTCAAAAAGTACATAAGGCCGAACTAATAGAGGAATTTAATGAGGCGAATTTCCAGGAAAGAACCTATTTGCTTGGTACCGACAAAGCTGGCCGAGATATCTTAAGCAGGCTACTTTTTGGTACCCGAATATCATTAAGCATTGGATTTATAGCAGTCTTGATCTCATTATTTGTAGGTGTCACTCTGGGCGGTTTTGCCGGATACTTTGGCGGGTACATGGACAAAATGATTATGTGGTTGATGACCGTTGTCTGGTCCATCCCTGGAATAATGCTCGTGATCGCGATAAGTCTCGCTGTGCAGAGTAAAGGTATTTGGGTAGCATTTGTTGCTGTAGGCCTCACAATGTGGGTAGAGGTAGCACGAGTGGTGAGGGGTCAGATTATGTCCATCAAGGAGAAGCTCTACGTTGAAGCAGCCACTGCGCTAGGTATTGGCAGTTTTAGAATTATCTTCATTCATATATTGCCTAATATAATGGGCCCAATCATAGTAATCGCGACTGCCAATTTTGCTTCGGCTATTTTGATAGAAGCGGGCCTAAGCTTTTTAGGATTGGGCGTACAGCCGCCGATGCCAAGTTGGGGTATGATGGTAAACGAAGGGTATAATTCCAACTGGGAGAGCGATGGAGGATATTTAGTTATTCTACCAAGTCTATTTATTAGTATATTAGTTCTATCTTTCAATCTTTTTGGAAATGGCCTCAGAGATGCTTATGACCCACAAACAGCTGTCAAATGGTAATGTAGTTAATGAGCATGCCGCTCATAAATTATATGTAAAGCAACTAGAGTTAAATTCTCTGCTTGAGATCACTCAGGCGATCAATTCAAATTTGCCAGAAGCTTCCCTTTATAAAATTTTTCATTTTACGATACTAGGAAATCTCAATGTAAAGAAGCTGGCGCTGTATGTGTTAGACTCAAATTGGGAATGCAAGGTGAACTACGGCACGAAAGACAACTTCAAAAATAAGCCCCTTCATAAGAAAATATTAAAGTGCACAACGGTATGTTTTCCCGGCAAAGAACTGCAAGAATACGATGAATTTAGCGTGATCATACCGGTTGCTCATAAATCTAATGTATTGGCCTACATCTTGGCTGGCGGGTTTGAAGATTCTGAAAATTTAAAGGATAATTCTGTCATCTCCTTTTTGCAGACGATTTCAAGTATCATAATTGTCGCTGTTGAGAATAAGAAGTTGGTCCGGCGGGAATTGCTTCAGGAGGCGTTTAAGAAAGAATTAGAGATTGCGAGAGAGGTGCAGGCAATGCTTTTTCCGAAAGAATTGCCTTTCAATGACAATTTAAAAATAGTAGCCAGCTACCTGCCTCATTTGTCCATTGGAGGAGATTACTATGACTATATGCCTATCGACGCCGATAACTTTTTGATTTGTGTGGGAGATGTATCTGGCAAAGGCATTCCAGCTGCATTGTTGATGTCTAACTTTCAGGCATGCTTACGAACACTCGTGAGACAGACATGTAATCTGAAAGAAATCGTGACGGAGCTCAATTATGGAATTTTGAATAATGCAAAAGGGGAGCGGTTTATCACCTTTTTTGTGGCGATCATAAATACCAAAAACAAAACTATAAATTATATAAATGCCGGCCATAACCCAATATTTTTGGTCCCCGCAAATGGCAAATGTCAACTTTTAGAAAAAGGAACAACCGTCCTTGGTGCTTTTAAAGACCTACCATTTCTTGAAGATGAAACCCTCACATATGGAGAGAATACACTCATTTTTGCATATACTGATGGTCTTACGGAAACTTGCAATGACAAGAATGAAGAATTTGGGATGGAGCGTCTGGAAAAGATTCTAAGGGCCAAATCTCGGTTTGAAATCTCGAAATTGCACAGTGGCTTGCTAAAAAAGCTAGACACGCACAAGGGGGCCCAAAACTATGCGGACGATATTACATGCCTTTCTTGTTTGATCAACTGATATAAGTGCTACTGCAACAAGGCAGGCTTCCTCTCAATATTTCGGCATGCCTTTGTCAATATAGTGCGCCCAAGCATGTATCCCTCCTTCGAGGTTAAACAGGTTATTCAAACCGAATTCTTCGCTTAAAAACTTTACTACCATGGCACTCCGCATACCATGGTGGCAATAAACAACGACCGGAATGTCTGTCGGGATCTTTTCTATGTTTTGTGGGATGGTGTTCATCGGAATAAGATTATCCGATAATCGGCAAATCTCAAATTCATGGGGTTCTCGTACATCTAATAAAAATATATCCTCTTTGGAGTCTATCTTGTGCTTCAGTTCCTCAACATCAATTTCTTTAAAGCCAGGCTCAAAAGATGCCGGGGCTGTTTCGCAGGAAAAGTCATAAACACCTAGCTCTTTTATTTTGTAGTTGTCAGGATTTGAGGAAATTTTTATAATAGTCGAATTCATTGTCAAGGCATCCAGGATAAGTAGTCGTCCTGATAACGGTTCTCCGATCTCACAAATTATTTTAATTGCTTCGTTAGCTTGAACGGTTCCTGCTAATCCAGGTAAAATACCTATGACGCCGATTTCGGAGCAATTTGGCACGTCTCCAGCCTTTGGTGGATCCGGGAAAAGACATCTGTAGGTAGGTCCTCGCTTTCCCTGCTTGTCTGTGTAGTTGAAGACAGATACTTGTGCCTCAAATTTAAATATTGACCCAAATATGAAAGGTCTATTTAAAATAATACAAGCAT
>DASVUU010000302.1:0-2191 GCA_036386935.1 Cytophagaceae bacterium
CAGTACCAGTATACAAATCGTACACAAGCTCATCCCCTTTTAATTGAGACATTCTCCTGACGATCTTATATAATTCATATGCCTGAGTGGAATTAGTTTGGTAAAAGGATTTGGGTCCTATTCTAAATTGAAGTCCTTCCATCTCTTCTAAGATATATTCTTTTCCGGCATAACATATCAAATCAAGGTCATGGAACGTCTCATTTCCCTTAGAATTTATCACATACAGCAAGGACGTTATTTGAGGGAAAGTAGTCCTCAACATCTCCATTATTTTTACGATCCCCTTTTCGTCGTCCTCAAAAAATTGCACTATGACCATTAGCTGGCCAGTGCCATCAGAATTCCTGATTATAAGATTTCTAAGCAGGCCCTTTTGGGCTCTTATATCAAAAAAACTTATAGAATTTAGTTTTGCGAATTCCCTTACCAAGTTTCTTATTTCATTAGAAATCTCAGATTGGAGATAGCATTTTTGTATGTCCAAAATCTTATCAAATCTCCCAGCAATATGGAATCCTAAAGCATCCTTTTGAAATTCCTCCTCCGACTGTAGCTCGTCTGTGGTGAGCCACTTCTTATTTGAAAAGGTAAATTCTAGTTTGTTTCGGTAAAAAGTTGTTTTGTTAGACCCAAGAATCGGATTGATTGAAGGGTATTGGACCTTAGCAATTCTATCAAGGGCATCTTTTACCTGTGTCGCCTTGTATCCAATCTGCTTGTCATAGTTTATATGTTGCCATTTACATCCTCCACATGTCCCGAAATGCTGGCAGAAGGGTTCGGTGCGGTCCTTAGAATAAGAATGAAAGGTGATAGGCACACCCATTGCAAAATTTTTCTTATCTCTGACGATTTTAAGATCAACTACATCGCCCGGTGCAGTGTATTCTGTAAATATAACCTTATTTTCATGTCTGCTCACACACTTCCCCTCCGCAGCCATTTCCAACACAGTGATATTTTCCAACACTGTGTTTATATCCTTACTCTTTTTCTTATGCCTCATTTGAGGACAAAACTAGTCATTCTAAAAATTGCAACAAGGTATACGTAAAGAAAAGTAGAACTAAAGGGAAATCTTAAAGTCAAGCAAACATGCTATACTCATAGTAAGCATAAATAAAAAGCTTTCTAATATTAGATCGATTTGATCTCTACGGCTAACTCATCATAGGCGGCTTCACAAATTTTTTTAATTTCTTGTAGTAAGGGGCCAACAGAATCAAGATTCTCGAAGGTCTTGGCGCAGACTTCTAACTTTGAAATTTGGGGAGTGAGATCTATTCCCATCATTCCGACAGTGGGTTTAAACTTATGCACGATTTTTCTAAAGCTCTCCCAGTCCTTACTGCTAGCATGCTGCTCCATTTCATTCAGAAAATCCGGCGTCTGCCTCAAGAAAATATTTACCATATCAATGACGAAGCTCATGTTGTTGTTCGAAGCATCTTTGATATATAAAAGATTAGTATATGTTCCCAAAATGTTAATAATTTATCAATATTTACTACTCCGTCTACAACGATAATGCTTAGGAATAGATATACGGAAAGTAATAAAAAAAAAAGATTCGTGCGAATATATCCCTTGTTCATATAATAAAAAAGACATTTCATGCTTCTTCTAATAAAAAGAGACGTACTAGAAAATTAATTGCAAAATTATCCCCGCGGAAACTTGTAGGTATTTAAAAGTTTCCATAGTTTTGAGCCATCAGTCTAAAGCATGGAAATTAGGGAAAGGATAATACAAAAGTCGCATGAGTTGTTTTTGAGATATGGTATTAAATCTATCACTATGGATGACATCGCGAAACCTATGGGAATATCCAAGAAGACGATCTACCAATTTTTTGAAGATAAGAATGAGCTCGTACATAGTGTTGTAAAACAAATATTAGAGATTCAAAAAAATTCACTCGATGCGATCCAAAAGAATGCGCATGATCCAATTGCTGAGGTTTTGAAATTGTCAGAATTTGTAAAAGAAACAATGGAAAACATGGGTATGAGTGTGATGTTCGAACTGCAAAAGTACCATCCAAAATCTTTTAATATTTTCGAAGACTTTAAGGAAAATTGTGTGAGTGACCTGATCACTAAAAATTTAAAAAAGGGAAAGGAAATGGGCCTATATAGAAGCGACATTGATGTTAATATCATGGCTAAGTTAAGACTCCAGGAGATAC
>DASVUU010000303.1:0-8533 GCA_036386935.1 Cytophagaceae bacterium
TAGAACTATAATTATTGGGTTCGCATTCGTTGGCTTGGACTCCGCTAAGCCAACGGAGTAGGCTCCGCTCCTCCAACGCAGTGAATAGAGCCACTTTGCCAATGGAGACAACAGGTTCCGCTCCGCCAACAGTGATTATGCGGAAGAAATAAAATGAAAATCAGGAGAGGCTGGTTCGAGGTCATTGAGCCAGCCCAAACGGTTGCTGAAGAAAGTCAAAATAAGGCCCTTGAGCGACCTCGAAACGAATTGCGAGATGTAAAAAAAGCCTCTGAACGTACAGAGGCTTTTTTATGCTAGAATAATGTAACTCTTTTCGTTTTTGATCAATAAACGAGTTTCTTAATTTCGAAATTATCAACCTTTAAGAAGTAAACTCCGCGTGGGTTTGCACCAAGGTCAAGGGTTGTCTTTTCGTTATTTGATATAGTGGAAAAGTCTATAGTATTTCCATACATATCTAATACTTTTAAATTAGAGCCAGCGTCTGTATTTACCTCGAAGACTCCATTCTCTGAGGGATTAGGATAAACTTGTAAGTCGGAAATATTCTTGATATCATTAAGGGTACCTAGCGAATTTCCATCGATCAACTTTATGTCATCAATAAGGACATGGGTTTTAAAGCTGATGGGCGACCCTTTTTTTATCTGCATAATAAGGTAACAAGTGTCGCCACTTTTAAATTTATCAAGATTCATTTTCTCCTCTCGAAAACTGCCCAGTTGTAAGTCTGTATTTTTAAACACGGGAAGTAGAGATGAAAATCCTCTAGCAAACAGATAAAAAGTCAGGGTATCTTTTTTGTCAAGATTATATTTGATCTTTAAACTTAGTGTCTTTTTTGCATCTGAAATAACGACTTTTTTCTGTCCAAAAACAGTATAGCTTTCCTTTACAGTGTCAACTGACATTTTCAAAGAATATAGTCCTTCTGCCGCCTCAGCACTTCTGCTGACACATCTAACAAATTTTTCATTTATACCTATCCCATTCACCCACTCCTCCGGGTAAAGTATATTATCCATTGTCTTCCAGCTTTCCAGGCCATCAGGAATGCCGGCCGTAAACCGTGGAAGTTGACTGAAACTGCCGTCAAATGCTAGATCATCGACCATGATGTAAGTACTTCTTGATAGAGTTGTACCATATGGTTTGCTATCGTCAAAAGATTTAATTTCGATCATAAACTTCTCAATACTTGAGTTATCGTTAAAGACCTTGTCTGATAGCTTATAATCAAAGATAATTTCGAACGGTTGATAAGCATTTGTGGTTCCCGTGAATGTCATCTAACCAATAGGCTCGATATAAGTTGCAGTTTGGCTGCCAGTAATCCTTGTATAGGCTGTGCTTACAGATATCTCTACCTTCTCTCCCGGCGCAACAGCATATTTCACAAAGCCTTTCAACTTTAATGGATAATTCGTACCCGAATTATTAATTTTACAAGAAATTCTGCCACCAGCGTTTTCTGAGAAGTCATTATTGAATACTTTAATGGCTGCTTTTCCGGAATGAGCATCTGTTGAAGCTTCTGTTTCATTTCCAACAAAGGTAGACTCCCATGATTCAAATTTGTTAGGTCCCCACGCCTCGGTAAATTTCTCAAATCCCCCGTTAGGAACAACTACTTGGCCAATACTTTGAAAGGAGATCAGCGTAAATACTAAAATTAAAGATGTGTAAAGATTTTTTTGCATAAGAAAAATTTAAAAGTGAAAAGTATGCAAAGCTAATGCAGTCTCCTGCAAATACAAACAATAAGAGGTAAATACCTCATATATAAAATTTTGGGGCTATACCTAAATTTGAAAGCTTGGAGAATTAGATAATGAGGTCAATGATATCTTAAGTCCTGCTTTCGCATTTCAATCTCTAATACCCTCTCTCCTCTTCGATGCTTATGGTATCGATGTCGCAAAAAAAAGAACGGTTTGATATTTTAGCTTGGTTGCTTGCTGTGTCATTTTCGTGAGACATATCTTCATGCGGCACATCGCGTTTGTTACTTTCCTTCTCTCAACAACTTAAAAAAACAGTAAAAAAGATTATGAAAAAAAAACTTGCCTATAGATATCGTATAAATCGCCTATATTACAAAGAAGCCAAATGAAATACTTGATAATGGATAAATGGATTAAAACATCCTCTTTCGGGCACGTCAATAAGCGTCTACTATTAAAAGATGGCGTGTTATCGTTAGACAATAATGCAATTGATTTGCAAACGGTTACAGGTTTTAAATATGGGATTGTTAGTTTACGATTTGATATGTTTCCAGTAGGCAGGAAGTTTGAAATTAATCTTAGAAATAGCGAAGGCGAGTTCAGAATAATTTTAAGATCCTATTTTGGTAACGCAAAAGCATATTTCGGTGAAATGTATAATTCTATCTTCGAAGCTATTTGGGACGACACCGCTGTTAGGCTAATAAACTGTGCTGTAGACGAACTTGTACGTGGAGAATCACTACAAATAGGCAATTGCATACTTTCTAGAAATGGAATTACTTTGAACACATTTTTAATTGATTGGGCCGATCTCACCTACCAAAAAAACTATGACAAGCTAACCATCAATAGCAAATCAAATCATAAAATTTGGACTAATCTATATTACTTAGAAACATACAATACTCATGTAATGATGTCCGTGCTGGTAATGATGTCCGTGCTGGATTGGATTTTTGAACATGGTGGAGTGGATGACTTAAGTTAATAATTGAATTTTGTATCCAACACGACATAGACAGCTTCTTTTGCGCTTTAGACCTTTCGTCAGTTCTAACTATCCAAAATACCCCCTATTTGGCATTGTCTTAAACCTTATTGAATATTCTTTATCTCAAAAGTTTACCTTTTACTGGATTCCAAAGACGGCCCCGTTCCGAATCCAATTTTAAAATTAGGTCATTTTGTGATGGTTATAGAGCGATCACCATTTCGAGATGTAGATGCATCTTCCCAACAAAGACGCTTATTTAAGTGTAGTGTTATTAATGCAACCTCAAATCCATTTCTATTGAAAATCTTACTAACAGGGGTCACAGGCTACATTGCTCAACGATTGCTGCCCGTGCTCGTAGAAAGAGGGCATCACGTGGTCTGCTGTGTCAGAGACAGCGGGAGGTTTATCAATAAGTATCCCTCCCAAAAACTGTCAGTAATCGAAGTAGATTTTCTAAAAGAGGAAACATTAAAAAATATTCCAGACGACATAGAGATCGCCTACTACCTTATTCACTCCATGTCTACAGAAACAGGCGACTTTGGAGCAATGGAACAAACCTGTGCGACTAATTTCAAAAATCGAATACAGAAAACATCGGTAAGCCAGGTCATCTATTTAAGTGGGATTGTAAATGAGAAAAGTCTATCCAAACACCTTGTTTCTAGAAAAAATGTAGAAGAGATACTTCCAAGTGACACTTATGGCTTTACAACGTTAAGGGCAGGTATCATCGTTGGATCGGGCAGTGCATCTTTCGAGATCATTCGCGACTTGGTAGAAAAACTACCGATTATGATCACCCCTAGGTGGCTGAAGACTAAATGCCAGCCTATTGCAATAAGGAACGTGGTTCAATTCTTAATTGGAGTGATTGGGAATAAATCGACATACAATAAAAGTTTTGACATTGGCGGTCCAGACATCCTAACTTACAAAGAGATGTTGTTGAACTTCGCTAAAATAAGAGGACTCAAAAGAACGATCATCGTGGTACCTGTGATGACACCAAAACTTTCCTCCTATTGGCTGTACTTTGTTACGTCGACCTCCTACAGCCTAGCTAAAAATTTGGTAAGTAGCATGAAGGTAGAAGTAATTTGTAGGCCTAACAATCTTGCCTCTGAACTTGGAATAGAGCTGATGGATTATGAAACCTCCATCAAGCTAGCATTTGATAAGATTGGGCAAAATCAGGTTTTGTCAAGCTGGAAGGATGCTCAGACAAGCAATTTGTTCAAGAAGTCTTTTGGCAATTACATTGAAGTTCCCGTGAACGGTTGCTTCAAAGACATCAAATGCCGAAAAGTAAATAACCAAGCGCTAGCCCTTGCAAAGATTTGGGCAATTGGAGGGAAGACAGGATGGTACTATGGAAATTGGTTATGGGACCTGAGAGGTTTTATTGATCAGCTATTTGGAGGGGTAGGCAGGCGCCGTGGGAGGAGAAGCGACATCGACATCGCAACAGGGGACACTCTGGATTTTTGGAGGGTGCTGATTGCTAACAAAGACTCGAAGCGGCTCCTATTATATGCAGAGATGAAGTTGCCCGGAGAAGCTTGGTTGGAATTTAAAATAGATGAAAATAATTTGCTTACGCAGACAGCTACATTTAGACCCCTAGGAGTTGCTGGTCGGCTTTACTGGTATTCAGTGCTACCATTTCATAGTTTCATATTTAATGGGATGATTAATAATATTTCAAAATAGCTGTTCGGAAGCAGACCAATGATTTATTGTGTCATACCGTTACATGAGAATATTTACATAAATGTATGTTAATATTCTGTCAATTGATTATAGTACGAACCTTAGAAGGCTATCCCCAAAAACAATGGTGCCGATCTTCGTCCACAAGTTTGGCAAAAGCGGATACAGTCTTGACGAATGGCTTCGGTGTGTAGCTGTGCCATTTTAGATCGGCCCGCATCCAAAATACTTTCCAATGATTTTTTGTCTTTACAAATGTCGCCTTGGCTACCGGATGCTCACGGATGATCTCAGGTTTGTTCCATTGGGGCCTAATCTCAAAAATAAAAATACTTTGGTCTTCTATTTTGTAACCTAGATCAAGCTCCGACCTCATTTCCTCAGGCGGCCTTCTTACGGCGAGAAAATTTTCCATTGCTTCAATTACTTCTAGGGTTTGTAGATTTTCTATTGGCATTTTCTAGTTTAAAATAATTACACCGAATTGAGATTTAAATGTTCCAATATAACCTTTGATGCTTGTTAGTTGCAAGTTTAGGTCTTTCTAACATTAAGGGTCTTTGCAGCAAATATACAAGAAGATCAATGGACCTCCAATGAGTCCACAAGGCTCAGAAAGACTACGAATTATGGACTTCGATACGTTGGCTTCGACTACGCTCAGTAACGGAGGGAATATGAGGCTGAAAAATACAGATAAAAACGTAAGCCGAACAGTGCTTAGATCGCGTAGACATTCCCAATAACCCCTAGTTTTCTCATGTTTTCAAGGTAAGCTGTCAGCAAAATTTTTGAACACTACAAAATCCCTCGAAGCTAGAACCTGTTTTACATCTTATTCGGCTTGCCCAAGTATAAGGCTTGGGAAAAGGACCGCCGTCAATATTGCTGAATGTAGTTTATTCATAAAGGTACAAAGAGCTTTATTCTTTTGACCCTGGCAAGCAGAAAGTATTACTATTTCGCTATCAAAACTCTAGAATTGGATTTCATAAATATATGATACGTCTGTTATGGTATCACGAAAGTATCTTGAACCTTGATCAAAACCGTTTTTTGCACGAAACCGAATCGACTTGTTCGAAGGAGTAAACCAAGTAGGTGCATCACTAGGGTTAAAATAACTCCCACTGTCTTCACTTATAGTATTCAGGTCTAAAAAATCTCCCCACCATTTATCTGACGGTTTGAATTTAATGTACATTGTATATTCCTTAGTCCAATGCATAGATCCTTGATACTGCCCTTTAAGCAATTGGATATCTGCCGGCGGATCTGTTTCCGCCCAGTATTTATAGGTCTGCTTTGCATCGGAAGTCTCTTTAGGCCAGCAGCCTGTCAAAATGATAAAAGGCTGTAATAAAAGGAATAAATAAGTTAATCTATTGGCACACATCTTCAACCTATTAGTGCAAAAGGTATTTTTATAAGTCATAAAATCGCCGTAATAACTTTACTCTTTCATTTTAACTGAACCCATACAGGAATCCCCTTCTTCGATTCCATTTAACCATTCCTGCAAAGTCTTAATCCTTGTTGTTGTCAATTGTTGAAGATAATATGCCTTACATACAGGATGAATCGAACCGTAGTGACCGGCTTCTCTCTCAGGATACTTCATTGCGAGTTCAGCATCCCGAAATTTTATCCATACTCTCTGTGACTCTTTCAAATTTCTGATAAAAGCAGTATCAGCCTTATAACTTGATAATACCTTTTTATAGATCTCATTTAGCTCCTTATCTGTCTTTTGATAATCTGCATAAGCTTCTCTATTCATATCGGCTTGGCTTTGACCGAAACCATTGATATTTAATAATAATGCCAAAAATAGTACTATGAGTATTTTCATTCTATAATTATTTTTTAAATGCTTTTCTTAATAGTAGGCCGCCAGACAAAATCAATGCAATACATAATAGGTATCCCATTGCATCACCGCCACCTTCTTTTAGTGAAGTCAATCCAATTGCAAAAGTTACATATAATCCAGCAGATATAAGGAGTAGGGATAAAAGTGTAACTATTGCTCGGGTAATAATCTTCATAGTTTGTATTAATTAGCAATTATTATTTTATCTAACAATTACACACAATCTGCGCACTTATCAAACAGCAGTTCCTATGGCTAAAAAGATGTGCCTACTACTAGACCGTATTATTTCCAACCATCCTAATTTTAGAACTTATCTCTTCTAACATAATTTTATCGGTAAATGTAAAATGGTCAAGATACAACCTCCCAATGATTTGTTTCTTATGAACGAATAGGTAACACCTAAAAGAATTTCCTGTAATCACGTCTTTATGGTACCCTGCAGCGAGCCTTAGTTTAGATAAATTGGCGTTTGTTTCATACTTGGAACCCCATAAATCTTTTTTTATTAAGATGACCTTATAAAGTGATGGATCAATTTCTAATCCCACTATCATCTTCGTTTTTCGATGCTCGTGATTTAAATAGGTAGATAAAATAAGACCTAAAAAAGTGAAAAGTAATGTTGCAATAACCATTTGCGTTACACCTAAGTTTGCAAGCCAGTAACACCATCCAATGCAAAATATATGATGCCACGCCTTCGCCTTGACCGACCTTCAAATAAAGGGCTAGGATTATTTACAGCAGAGACAAGCATTATACATAGAATGAAAACACAGAGTATTTCCCATTTCCTTGAAATGATTATCTTTCTTCTTAGACTTCCCTCTAAATACTCTGACCGATAATGCATTTTATTTCTTCTTGGTCTTAGTTAGTACTCGCGTCGTTTCTTCGATTCAACAGATGCTAAAATATTGAAATACCGATCGAATTCAAACATCCTTTAATCCTAGAAATCCTAATGCTGAAAAGTTAATTTAAAACAGGTTAGAGTTTTAAATAAAAAACTGATTATTAGTAAGCTATTTTGCAAAGTCAAGAACAAATTCTAATCTTTCATCAGCATAATAATTTGGCTTTAGCAATTAACTTGAGGTGGAAACAAAAAAAGCATCAAACGGCTTTTAAGAGGCTTTTGGCCGCCATTATTGATGGAGTAATTTTTTTGCCACTGTTATATATTGAACGTTTTTTAAACCAGGTATATAGCAGCACATTGACGCATTTTGCCTGGGAGGCAATTCATGCGTTTTTGCCGATTGTCTACTCTATCATCTTACATTACAAATCTGGGCAAACCATTGGGAAGTGGGTAACCGGAATCCGTGTGCTAGACTTAAGCGAAACTCGAAAGCTCACGTTTCTCCAATCGGTACTTCGAGACAGCTTTTATTTACTCATGGCAATAGTCGCCATTTGTTATTTTGCATTTAAGTTAAGTAATACAGAAAATACTGATATGGCATTATCAGACTATTCAAACTTTTCTAGCAACGCTCTTATAATATGGACCGTGCTTGAACTTTTAACAATGTTTACTAACTTAAAAAAACGTACGATTCACGATTATATAGCTGGATCTGTTGTCATAAGGACATCGGAAAATAAAGCAAATAGATCCTTATTTTAACCGTTATATTGTTTATAATTCGATATAAATGCATCGTTTTAAACTTTTAACTACTCTATTAGTATTCTATAAGAATGTCCGAACAATCATTTATAAGAAAGCAGAACTACTTCATAAGAATTCTTGATGTGGTGTAGATTGGATTATGGAGAGCAAAAGTCATGGGTACCTATTTTATAACATTTGAATAACTAGAGAAATGCACGGTAACAGCTGCCGATCTTAGTGGGAACTCAGCTCTCCTTTGCGGGAATAATGCTACTCTCTAGGCTGACAGAGTGGATATGTGGAGCGAAAAGCAGCAGATCAATGCTTAAACTTTCTGGTCACACTAACAATCTCTTCTTTGGTGTGCATGCAACCGAAGCAGACGTTCATTGTACCACTTTTGTTGACTACAAAAGCTAAAATTTTTTTTTCTTCCTCTGATAATTTTAATCCCACTTTTTCCAACTGATAAAGACCGTCAACCGCATAAATTTGTTTTTCCGTATTGGCTGATTTTAGCCATTTTAAAAGTTCACGCTTATTTTTGTCCGCTACCCATTTGCCCACTTGCTGACGTCCTTCTGGACTAG
>DASVUU010000304.1:0-10871 GCA_036386935.1 Cytophagaceae bacterium
CAGGGCAGGTGTGAGCAGCCTTCTTTAAAATTTCGCGCTGGGTCTCGTTCAGCATAGATGGGTTGGGATGAATGAAGGAAATATTTATCTCCGAGATCTTCCTAGGATTCGCAATCATTGATTTGGCAATTTCGGAAGTCATTCCCGCGATATCAATTTTTTCGCTGTTCGCTTTTATTCCCATAATAGTCATCATGCAAGCAGAGAGCGCTGCGCAGATTAAGTCGGTAGGAGAGAAGGCCTCTCCTTTTCCATTATTATCTGTAGGCGCATCTGTAATTATTTTATTTCCTGATTTTAGATGTATAGCTTCTGTACGTAGATCGCCTAAATATTTATTTTCAAATTGAGCCATAGGGTGCATTTTTATTCGTTATCAAAATACTAAAATTAGTGTTAAAAAGCCGAGAACATTAATTTTTATTAAGAGTAAAAAAATAAATTATTAACTTGACACTTTTCAACAAATATTTGTTGAAAGCTTATTACGTCACCAATCATGCCTATCCAGCAAGACTATATTTTTTACAAGAAACTAATAAAACTATTTTTATTGGCAGTAACCTGCTATGTGCTTCCTCAAACATCGTTCGCACAAATTGAGGAAAATGATTATACTTCAGAATACACTGGGGGAGTTAATCTCAATACAAATGGAGGCCTTATTGGCGGTTTAGCCTTTAAATATTCTCGTAAAATAAGTCACAATCAATATACTTATTATGGCTTGGAGATCATCAATGTCAAACATCCAAAGGAGACAAGGCTTACAAACACCAGCACCGGCAACTCCTACATTTATGCCAAGGCCAATTATTTGTTCCCGATCCGCCTGCAGTATGGCAGAGAAATAATATTGTTTCACGGCGCAGAAGAAGAGGGCGTTCAAGTAAACTTCGTTGGAGCACTTGGCCCTACAATAGGGCTACTAAAGCCCTATATGATAGAATATGATTATGGCGCATATACCCAGATAGAGCCATACGATCCTCAAAACCCGCGCACGCCACTTGGTAGCGGGGGGCTATTAACAGGATTTACAAAGTCAAGAGTTGCTCCTGGCTTTAATCTAAAGGCTGCACTATCTTTCCAGTTTCTTCAATTCAAAGGAAATGTAACAGGTGTAGAGGCAGGTGGAATATTAGAAGGCTTCACGCAAAAGATTCCATTATTAGTTTTGGAAGGCTCCGTCCAACCTCAAAATAGGAGTTTCTTCTCGTCGGTTTACGTGACAATATTTTTCGGTTTTCGAAAATAATTCTTGAGTATATTTGTAAGGTAATTCATAAGTCGAACCAACTTATGCCTCATTAAATTTGTTTGAGATTTATGATTGAACTTCCAATTGTCAATTCAGAAAGTACCCCTCAAAGAGCCAAAAAACCTGATTGGCTTAAAGTAAAACTTCCCGTAGGCAAAGAATACGCCAAAGTAAGGACCCTAGTAGACAATTATAAGCTTCATACCATTTGTGAAAGTGGCAATTGCCCCAATATGGGCGAATGTTGGGGAGCTGGTACGGCGACCTTTATGATCCTCGGAAATGTCTGTACCCGGAGTTGCTCTTTTTGCGCAGTAGCTACAGGCAAGCCAACCGAATACGATGTGGATGAACCGTTAAGAGTCGCAGAGGCTGTGAAACTCATGGGTGTAAAGCATTGTGTGATCACCTCCGTCAATAGGGATGAACTAAAGGATAGAGGAGCAGAGATTTGGCACCAGACTGTTGTAAGGGTGAAAGAGCTGTCACCGACTACCACCATTGAGACGTTAATCCCAGATGTAAAGGGAAACTGGGAAGCCTTAGAAAGAATGATAAGCGCCGGACAGGAAGTGGTGTCGCATAATATGGAAACGGTAAAAAGACTTTACCGCATGGTAAGGCCCCAAGGCAAATATGAGCGGAGCCTGGAAGAATTGAAAAGAATAAAAGAGTTTGGCAAGCGCTCCAAATCCGGAATAATGCTAGGTTTGGGAGAGACTCAAGACGAGGTATTTGAAGCGATGGATGATTTAGTATCTAATGGACTGGATGTACTAACCCTAGGCCAGTACTTGCAGCCGACAAAACTACATTTAGAAATTGCCGAATACATTCATCCCGATAAATTTGCTTTATATAAAGAAGAAGGAATGAAGCGGGGTTTTAAATATGTAGAATCTGGACCTATGGTGAGGTCTTCGTACCATGCTGAGAAGCATATTTAGAACCGAAAGAGGAGACAATGCCTAAAAGCTAGATACTTCTCGCTATTTCTCTCTCTGCAACAGGACTGCCTTTAAACCAATCAAACTTCGATAAGTGCCTATTTTTCCACAAATAGATACTTTGTTGAAAACCATTGATGGTAATCGAGAAGCCCCTGGTATCCGTCCGGTCTTTCAAACAAACCAATGTAGGACTATAATCTACTCTACTTCGCCTCAAATCTTGGGTTTTTGATTATTGCTTGCATTAGAAATTCTTGAAGCTTTTTCTTGTTTTGAAAATGATAATGGAAGTGTTGGTTTAAAATATTTAAAGCTGCAAAAGAGAGTGCTGGTATATGAACATTTTTTTATATATTTGGATTATTACAAGTAATTAATGCCCGGTTACAACTGTTCTCCCCCCTTGTTCTGATTGTAAACCTTCTTTCTAATTAATAATAGAAATCCTTGACCTTAATGAAGATAAATTTGCCATTTGTTTTTTGCACACTCCTGTTATCCACCCTTTTTTTTGTTTGCCAGGCTCAGGTGATCGTCAATGAGATTTGCACCAATAATTCCGCAAGATTACCAGATAACAAAGGTAACAACCACGACTGGATAGAATTATATAATACCGGGACCACATCAGTAAATCTGACAAATTACAAATTGTCTGATGACCCATTACGACCAACAAGGTGGAGCTTTCCAAATGTAGTAATTGGTCCCAAAGAATATCTGACAGTATTTGCCTCAGGAACAAGCAATACTGATAAAATTGATCATTGGGAAACGATCGTCAAGGAGGGAGATACCTGGAGATACAAAACTATAAAGGAATTCGTTAGGGGCTGGACCACATTGTCTTTTTCTGATCTAAGTTGGGCGCAGGGAAAGGGCGGCTTGGGGTTTGGAGACAGTGACGATGCAACAGCAATCGCCAGTGGAACTATTAATTTATACATGAGGAGAGTATTTTCAGTAATTGATACAGCAGCCATTCAGAATGCCATACTTGATATAGATTATGATGATGGGTTTATCGCTTACCTCAATGGAGTAGAAATAGCCCGCGACAACGTTTCTGGAAAATCACCAACTTTTTGGACTACAGCCAATTCAGAGCATGAGGCAGATATGTATAAAGGTATTGCTCCCACTAGGTTCGAGCTAGATATGGCTGCGATAAAAGCTAATTTAATACAAGGCGATAATGTGCTAGCACTTGAAATTCATAATGTTAGTGATAAGTCCGACGACCTTTCTGCAAGAGTATTTTTATCTTTTGGAATAAATAATTCTTCCGTTAATTATAGTCCAGTTCAATCCTGGTTTATTCCTCCAAGTCAAAATTTATATATCCATACAAATTTTTCGCTCGATGAAAAAGGAGAAACTATTGTTTTTTCTGATCCCTCAGGGAATATTATTAATAAAACTACTGTACCGTATTTAAATGCAGGGAATACGTATGGAAGATTCCCAAATCTCGGAGAAAATTGGTCCCATCTTTCCACGCCGACTCCTAATGAATCAAACAGCACTTCTTTTGGATTTAAAGGTTATTCATCAGACTCTGTGCAGTTTTCTTTGGCGGCGGGATTTTATGCAGGTAGCCAGACACTTTCAATCTCAGGTAAAGACCTCGGCTCTATGATCAGATATACCACAGATGGATCAAAGCCGGACTCAACCTCCACGCTGTACACAACCCCAATTAATATTGCTGCAACTCAGGTTATCCGAGCAGGCATCTTTAAACCTGGATATATCCCTCAAATTTTTGAAGCAAATACATACTTTATTGCTGACGGCGCTACCCTTCCAATTTTTTCAATAAGTACCGCACCAGATAACTTCTTCAGCCCAAGCACGGGAATTTATAGCAACTTCAACATGGATTGGGAAAGAGAAGTCCATGTAGAGTATTTTGATAAAAATCGCCAATTAGGTTTTGAACAGGATATGGGTGTCGAAATTTTTGGGACTGGGTCTAAATCCGAGGCAATGAAAAGCTTAGCCCTTATGGCCAAGGGAAAATATGGAAAGAAAAAAATCACCTACCCTTTATTCTCAAAGAAAAAAATCTCTGAGTTTGAGGAAATAGTTTTGAGGAATTCGGGAAATGATTTTAACAATTCTAATTTGAGGGATGCTCTTAATGCAACCGTTATAGGCGATAAAACTAATCTAGATTTCCTAGCCTATGAACCTGTACTAGTATATATAAACGGGGCGTTTTGGGGCTTTCACAGCCTCCGTGAGAAAGTTAATGAAGATTATTTAAAAGGGAATCATGGATATGACAAAGGTCAATTCGATCTATTGGAAAATAATGGAGGTGTTATTGAGGGCAATGACAATCAGTTTTATGATATGGTGTCATTTGTTAAAAATAATGATTTAACGGCTACTGCAAACTATACGAAGGTAAAATCGATGCTCGACATCGAAAATTTTGTCGACTATTTCGCCGTTGAAACATATCACCTTAATTTGGACTGGCCTTTTGGGAATGTTAAATATTGGAAACCAACTACAGAGGGCAGGTGGAGGTACATTTATTTAGATACCGACTTTTCATTAGGATTAGAGCTTTTATTAGACAATGGCCAAATCTATCCTTACAATAAAGTTTCAGACAATGAACTTAAAAGGGTCCTGGAAACTCCCAAGGTGGTTCATGTTGATTTATTAAATAAGTTATTAACCAATACAGAATTTAAAAACTATTTTATTAACCGGTATGCTGATTTAATGAATACGATTTATCTACCTACCAATTACAAAGGGATTCTGAATGGATTTAGAGATGAGATGAGTCCGAATATGGTGAGACATTATACAAAATGGCCTCAGAAGTATGGTTCCATAGGTCTTTGGGGAAGTGAATTGAGTAAGATGAGAACATTCATAGATGGTCGGCCAGCTTATGCAAGGGCTCATATTTTAAAACAGTTTGCATTAACCAAACAGGTAAACGTAACCCTTGATGTAAGTCCGCAAGGAGCCGGCAAGATTAAGATCAGCTCTATTATTCCTGAAACGCTTCCTTGGACAGGTGTTTATTTTGATGGGGTACCAGTGACAATTACTGCAATCCCAAACGACGGTTTTGAGTTTAGTAGCTGGACATCGACTAACCTTATCACCACTCCAAATACAAACAAATCTATTACTTTAAATATTAGCAGCACAGACAAGTTTACCGCACAATTTATTACGGTCCCTTTGCTTCCTAAGGTGACAATTTCGGAAATTAACTATCGCTCTTCCCCAGATAAGGATGCAGGTGACTGGATTGAGTTGCATAACTCGGGTAAAGGTGGAGCCGACCTGTCGGGATGGGTATTAAGAGACGGTACAATGTATAACAGCTACACTTTGCCCACCGGCACACAATTGTCTGCCGGAGCATTCCTGGTATTGTCCAGCAATTTAGAAAAGTTTAAGTCTATTTATCCTAATGTGAAGAACGTCATAGGCGGGTTTGGTTTCGGTCTAAAAAGCAGTGGCGAAACTCTTCAGTTAATAGACAATACAGGAAAACTTAGGCTGTCGATGAAATACCTTGATGCGGCACCTTGGCCACTTTTGGCGGATGACAAAGGACAAACACTTGAGCTTAAAGATTACAACGGTGATATAACAAACCCCTCCAGTTGGTTTGATGGCTGTGAAGGCGGGTCGCCTGGACGAGCATATGAGGTATGTTCTCTAGGGCTTAGAGAAATTGCTATCAATCATGTAAAAGTTTTCCCTAATCCATTTAATAGTTCTACTGAATTGGTTGTAAACTACGAGGTGAAAAAACCGATTAAAATTAAGATCACGGATCTATCAGGAAAAGACTTTTTCAGCTCCTCAGAAACATTTTTTACAAATGAGCAGATCACCCTTGGCGCACAATTGAATAGCGGAATTTATTTATTACACGTTGAATTTGACAACATGAGCAGGGTGATGAAATTAATAAAATTCAAATGATGGGCTTAACATGATGAAACATATATTCTCACAATTTTATATCGCGATATCATTTCTTCTACTTGGAAATACAATAAGCATTTATGCACAATCCGGTGCCGAATCTGACATCGTGATTACCGAAATATTTTATAATCAACCTGGCACAGATACGCTGGAGTTTATCGAAATATTCAATCGAGGTAGTGCGGCAATAAATTTGAATGGATATAAAATTGATAAAGGCATAAGCCATCAATTTGGTAATCTAATTTTTGCCTCGGGTTCTTATCTTGTTCTTGCCAAAACCTCACAAGTCTTCAGTACTTTTTTTGGCATTACGGCTATACAATGGGACAGCGGTAGCTTAAGCAATGGAGGAGAAAAAATAGTTATAAAAAATTCTGTAGGAAGAATTATGGATTCCTTAATATATTCCGATACAATTCCATGGCCTGCTGAGGCAGATGGCAATGGACCTTCACTGGTCCTATGTGATCCGAACAGTGATAACGGTAATGGTGCTAATTGGACCTACTCACGCACGAATTTCAAGGATTATGAGAACCAACCTATCTATGCCAGTCCCGGTTCCGCCAATGCAAATTGTGTTTTGAACACTAGCGCTGCTTTAAATAATGTAACGGTCAATATATTTCCCAATCCCTCCAATGGTAAATTTAAGCTTTCCATCGAAAACCAAAACTTACCAAGAAAGATTGAAATACTCACCATGCTTGGGCAGACCATTTATTCCAATACGTTCGTGGATGAGATATCTTTGGACCTTGGTAGAAATGAACTGCTGAGAGGATTAAATATAATTCAAGTAAAAGATCTTTCAGGGACTCTCTTGAGTAGAACTAAAATTATTATCGAATAAATTAGAAGCGACGACGAGTACCGATAGGATTGGATTTAAAACGTAAATCCAATTTTTAATAAGAATTTATTTTTATACGGTGAGTTATCAGTGTGCGTTAGATCAAAAAGTAAGCTGAGGTAGGCATAATCATTATTGGAGATATTTTGACGATAGCCTACACCAACAAAGTAATTAACAATATTTACTCTGGTAAATTTATAATCCAGTTTATTAAGGTAGGCAACATTAGAAAATAAATACTCCGCATGAGCATAGATAAACTTATTAATGTAAAGGTTTGTAAACACGTTAAAACCCAGGGTACTAGTTCCCTTTCTTTCACTGTGTCGGTAGTGATATAGATAGTTCAGACCTAAACCTGGCTGTAGCCAAGGTTTTAAATGGCAGCTTAATGTAGGGTTAAGATCTAGATGGGAAAATTGAAGGTGATAGTTGAAACCAGGGTTAATCGTTATAGAAGCTGGTTCATTAGATTTGAAAGTACTATCAATTGACGCTTGAGAAAATACTTGAGCACTTAGTAAACTAAAAAAAAGGAATATAATTAATCGACATGTCATTATCTCACGGAAAGTTAGCTATGTAAATCTAAGCTAATCCTTGTAATTTTAAAATTGTCAATAAAAAAGAAAGCGTTGAAATGAAAGAAATTGGTCGGGTGATACCAAAGGTTACTATTCTAATAAAGTTGAACAATTGTTATTTGCTTTTTAATTGCCTTATTCTACTGTTTGTATTAATGACCGTTAGCTCATGTGGTTCAAAGAGAGGATGTATTGATCCTGTTTCTTTGAACTTTGACCCTGATGCAAAAATTGATGATCAAAGCTGCACTTATCCTGCATACTATTTAAACCCTGTACCAATTCGAAAACTTAAAAATAAATTCATTGAGAATTCCGCATTAAATTATGATAATGAACGGATCTGGACTTTGAGTGATGCAGGCGGAGAAAACAGGATTTATACGATCGACACTTTGGGTGGCGGAGAGCTCGAGGATTTGGAGTTATTGGGTGTAACTAATATTGATTTTGAAGCCCTCACTAGTAACGATACTCATTTTTTTGTTGGTGACTTTGGTAATAACGACGGCATACGGACTGACCTTACTATTTATAAATTCCCCAAGCCATCGCCCATTGTCCGGAATAATATAGTTTCTCCGGAATCAATACGATTTACCTATCCTGACCAAAAAGATTACAGAAAGAACCAAAACACAAGCTTTGATTGCGAAGCAATGATTTATTATAATGACCATCTTTATCTGTTTACCAAGGATCACCAAACAAATACATCGAGCCTTTATGAGATACCTGCTCAGGCAGGAAGTTATGAAGCGAAACTAAAAGGAAAATTTGATACGAAAGGCACAATAACGGACGCACATATCAATAGAGACAAAAATAAAATTGTGTTAGTTGGCCATCATCCTGACCGTCAGACAAATTTCCTATGGGTTTTGAAAGATTTTAGAGGTTCAGACTTTTTTACAGGAAAAAAGCTTTATGCAGAATTAGGTACCTTAGACCAAGTTGGACAGATAGAAGGCGTAAGCTTTTTTGATAACAATCGTCTATTTATTTCTAATGAGCAATACAAAACCTACAATCCATACTTATATCTACTAAATATTGAATCAGTAAAATGAAAGGGATAAAATTATATTTACCCATACTAATCGTATTAACTACAATCTTATTCTTCCTTCCTATAGAAGTCCCATTTACAGTATATTCCACCGGAAAGGTATTCGCTGTGCGTGAGTGGATGGTGGGAAGAAACCGTGATGGAAGAATTATTTCAACCTTAAAGAATAACAGTTTAGGACTTATTGATAGTTACGGAGGAAAGGAATTTCAGGAAGGAAACATTTACGAGTTTTACCTTGACCCCAATTTGTCGTCTAAAAAATATGTCAAAAAAGGTGAAATCATAGGACAATCCTATTCTAATGAAATAAATAAACTTTTGATACAACTTGAAGGAGAGCTAAGTATTCAAAAGGCATCTTTAATGGTTTCCTCTACAGGTCAGAAGGCACAAAGTGTGAAGGAGGTGGAAGCTTCTCTAAATTTAGCGAAGGAAAAATTAAATATTCAGGAGAAATTATTAAAAAGGTCTAAAAAGCTTTTCGCGGACTCGTTGATTGCTCCGCAACAATATGATCTCACCTTAAATGAATACGAAACATGTAGAATTAATGTTGAATTAGCAGAAGCACAGCTTCAAAGCATTTCAACTGGAGAAAAGCCTGAACACCTAAAACTTGTGAGGGAAAAAATTCGGTCGCTACAAAGTCAAATTAATAACTTGAAGGACCGTTCGAAGTTCCTTACATTAACTGCGCCCTTCTCAGGCGTGCTGCAACAAAAGAAAGGAGCCTTGTCTGAGGTAGAAATTATTGTGAATCTCATCGACACTTCTTCCTATATTATCATTACACCAATTCAAGTAAAGGAATTAAAATATCTCGCGATAGGTCAAATTGCGACATTAGCCCTTTTTAATTCTGGCTGCGAGATGAAGGGAAGAATTAGCCATATCGATAACGCCATTCAGATTGTAGGAGGAAAACAAGCCGCGTTTGTTACAGCCGAGATATTGGAAAAATGTCCTGATACAATGCCTGGTATTTTTGCGCAAACAGTCATCGATTGTGAAAAAGTAACGATAATGGCATATTGCAAACGAATTTTTTCAGAATTGTTTTACCGATAAAGATGTATAGGTACGAAAGAAAATATTACGTCCGAAATACTATCATCGATGGTTTGAGAAAGCGGCTAATCCCCTTCGTTGACCCAGATTCTCATGCTAACCCTTCCACTAACGGTTTGCCTCAATATACTGTCAGAAGCATTTATTATGATAGCCCTGTAATGGAATATTATCATGAAAAGATGGATGGGTTGGAAAATAGAAGTAAGTATCGCATCCGGGTTTATGATGATTATAAACCCGGAGAAATTTTGTTCGTGGAAATAAAAAGAAAACTTGGTAATAGAATAAAGAAGCACAGGTCAACTATTTTAGTAGATGACATTCAAATGCTATTAAATACGGGTGAGGCTGAAAGGTTTGTCATCAGGGATAAAAATTATGAAGAGGGACTAAAAGACGCCAACAAATTCCTTTTTCATTATTATAAACATTCGTTGAGACCAGTCAATTTGGTAACCTACGACAGGGAAGCCTATCATGGAAAGTTTGACCATGGAGTTCGTATAACACTTGACAAGAATGTCAGAACAAAAGTATATCCTCACTTAGATGAATTATACAATGAATCACATTTAAAAGCTGTAACCTCTAACCATTTTATTTTAGAAATAAAATATTTCAATATTATCCCTTCCTGGGCCACGTCAATAGTAGAGGAATTTGGCTTAAGCCATGAAGCAATTTCTAAATATTCCACCGGGATTGATGTTCACACTCCGGGACGAATGCGCTTCTCTCCCATTGGCATGTCAAGACTTGATAACCTGTACTAATTTTAAAAAGTATGAATGAAGAATTAAAAGATATATTTTTTTACTCGTTAACCTTTAGAGATATTTTTAAACATCTCATGGTTGCACTTCTCTGCGGGATCCTTATTTCGCTTCTGTACAGATGGACTTATAAGGGACTGAGCTATTCGGGGAATTTTGTCAATACCATAATTTTGCTTACCATGATTACCTCTGTAGTGATTATGGTGATCGGGAATAACCTAGCCACTGCTTTCGGATTAGTGGGCGCTATGTCTATAATTAGATTTAGAACTGCTATAAAAGATAGCCAGGATATTATGTTCATATTTTTTTCATTGTCGATC
>DASVUU010000305.1:0-9895 GCA_036386935.1 Cytophagaceae bacterium
ACGAGCTTTAGACCGCCAGCCTCAAACGAATTATTTAGCAACGGATTACACCATGGCACTGGATTCTATGAATATGGTAGTCGCGACCTTAAAACAGAATATTCTACTAATTTTTCCATGGGTTTAAGTTACTTGGTCGAAAAAATATATGGAGAAATACAGGTATATAACAACTTTATAAACCACTACATCTATTTAGCACCTAGAATGAAGTTGGATTCAAATCTACAATTCCTTCCCGTATATCATGCAAGCGCCAGAGGCCTTTTCCCAATAGCAGAATACAAACAAACCGATGCTCTTCTTACAGGTGTAGATTTGACTTTGAATGATTCACTTTCAAGTTCAATTCACGTTGATTCAAAATTTTCGTTGATAAGGGCTTATAATACAATAGCACAAGAGTATCTAATTCTCACGCCTCCCTCCCGCTTCGAATACGGAATCAAATACATGATGAAAGACTTCCGTAAAATTAGCGATGGCTATCTGAGAATATCAAACACTTTTGTAGCAAGAAAGTCTAAAGTTCCTTTAGACCAGGACATCCAAGCCCCGCCTTCTGGATATAGTCTTTTGAATTTGGAGTTAGGAAGTACATTTTTGTTCGGAAAACAACCACTGAACCTAACGCTATCTATAAACAACATACTAAACAGTCGATATCGAGACTATCTCGACCGCTTCCGATACTATACCGATGCCGTTGGGCGAAACGTCATTCTACGCCTGAATATTCCCATCAAACAATAGCTACAACCTATTAATAATCTAAACCTAACTTTATGAAAAAAGTAAAAATCCTAGTGGCGTGCCTTATTTTATCGTCGCCGTTCTTTTCTTGCAAAAAAGATCCAGATAAGGTTGCCATTCCTATAAATCCTAACGAAGGAGAGTTAATAACAACCGTGACTTTAACATTTATCGAGAAAGAAAATCCATTAAACAAAGTCATCGCAGCTTTCAGAGATCCTGATGGAGATGGCCCTAAAGGCATTACGCAATGGGATACCATTAGACTTGATGCAAATAAGACATACGATGTCGAAGCACTGCTTCTTGACGAAACCAAAACACCTCTTGATACCATTTCAAATGAGGTAAAAGAGGAAGGTGACGGACACCAGTTATTCTACATAGCCAGCAACCCAAGTCTAACTATAACCTATGCAGACAAAGACGAGAATGGTGTTCCCATCGGCCTAAAAACCGTTTTCAAAACTGGAAATGCGGCGACAGGCAAGGACGAGGTTGTCAAAGTCCTGCTCAAACACCAAGGCAAAGACAAACCAAAATCCGGCTCTGGCGATATAAATGTTGGAGATACTGATATCAATGTGACCTTTCCTGTTATAATCAAATAGCTATACAACCCTATAATCAAAGTAGGAAATCCACTCTAAGGGGATAAGTTATGTTAACATATCCTTTTAAAGTATCTGATAGAATAGTGGAGACGGTGAGTCCATGATAATTTATGCTTAGACTTATGTGAAAGCCCTCACACTTATAACAACCCAATAGGAAAAAATCCCTTTCCACCTCAAGTAGTCGGCCGCGGCTATTGGTGCACTTTTTAGAATCACCTATTATTGACAGATTCCTTTATAGGTTGGGTCTGTTGACGCCCCTTGGATAATATCGCCTCTGCACAAACAGGCTCTTAGACTCTTCAAATCTTTCAAAAAAGTTTAGAATTGATTTATTGTGCATCTTATTGATACTCTTATGAATGGGAAGTGGAACCACGATTTGACCAACTTTTAAATAGGGCATATAAGGGAATGATTTCCAGTTGCATCGTGGCGTTGGTTGAATTGTCATAACGATTTTGTATAATTGTATCTTGAAATAATCACTTATGAAAAGAAATATTTACAACTACGTCAGGGTGGCTTTAAGGCCATCAATCCTTTTACTACTTCTGCAATTGGTTTTTAGAAATCATATATCTGCTCAATTCATTGATCCTTTGCCAGAAGACACTGCGAAATTTGGAGTCAATGTTCAACGGACTATGAAACTGCTGGCGACCTCTACAAAAGATAAAAAAAATACCGTCAAAGTTCTTGTCTATGGACAATCGATTAGTAAGCAGGAATGGTGGTTAAATGTAAGGACTGAATTGAAGAGACAGTTTCCTAATGCTAATCTTATTATGGAAAACAGGTCTTTGGGTGGGTTCGCATCCAATTTGCTTGTAAAGACAGTTGAGTCCGATGTAATGGCCTTCTACCCTGACCTTGTACTTTTCCACGTATACAACAGCGATGTAAATGCATATAAAGCCATCTTAGATAGCATAAGAAGCAGAACAGGCGCTGAAATAGCCCTTCAAAATAACCATTATACGGGCGGCGATGAATATGACTACGACTCCTATGGAGTTGAACCTCCAATTGCCGCAGACCTAAAACTAGAGATGATGGATATTAGAACACCTTGGATAAAATATCTAAAGGACAATAAATATCAGTATGACAGGTTGCTAGTCGACGGTGTCCATTTGAACGACACTGGCAGTTTTCTATTAGCAAAGCTTATTGAAAGACACCTTGCTTACAAACCAAAATTTACCACAGATCCATATGGGCTTTTGACTACCTACGAAATTGGGAAAGATATCTCTTTTGTGAATAACAAGCTTACTTTGCCATTCAATGGCAACAAGGTAGATCTAATTGCTGCCAATGCAACTGGTGCTGCAGCCAAGGCAGAAGTAATGATTGATGGAAAAAAGCCTTCGACTTTCCCTGGTGCCTATTATTTCTCCCGACCAAATGACAGTACGTCTGTTGCTAGATATTATGAAAGAGACCCACAGAATACTGAAATACGAAAAGACTGGCCTTGGATGACAGGGGGTATTTTAAAAGTAACTCCTTTTACCACTACCATCGAAGATTGGGATATTACCGTCACCAACTACAACTATGATGGAACCAACGCAACTTTTGATTTTGCATTAAAAGGGAGCGTAACAGGGGATGACGGCTCAGGAAAAGTAACTTTAAAAAATGGAAGTTGGTCTACCTCGGCAAGGGGATTTGTAAGTACTTCTAGGAAAGTAAGATTCAGTCACAATGATTGGTGGCTTCCGCAAGCGATTGAGGGTGATTTTCCTTATAAAGGCACCAAGGATGACCCCAAAATTACATTTCCATTCCATATACGCTGGAGTGTGATCCCCAAATTCACGGATCTATACGAAGCACCTGTAATTAAAGATCCTACACTAGAATACCCTACTACTGCTATCCAGGGCATTACAAACGGCCCACATGTGCTTGAGTTGACTTCAGTTGGCAATGGTACAGTACCTTTAAAATCCATTAAAGTTTACAGACCATATTCACATCGCATATCATCTCCAACAAGTACTTTTGCTTCTATGGCGGAAGAAACCATCACAGTGTATCCAAATCCTGCGTCTAATTTTATAAAAGTTAATCTTCCTGTTACTACAGAAAATATTAGCATAGATGTGCTCAATGTTCTTGGCACTTCCGTATCAAGGTTCGCTAAAAACGATGCTGGAACTTCCCTTACACTTGACCTGTCAGACTTTACGACTGGTATGTACCTCCTAAATATCAAAATAGGGAATGATGTAATCTCAAGAAAATTTAATGTGGCCAAAAATTAATACAATCTGCGGAACTTCTGTACCCTTGGTCTTAAGTGGCCTACAAGGAGCGTTGCATTTGTATGCTCATAAACGCTGAGAAATAAAAAAAGGATTGATCGGAAAATTTCTGATCAATCCTTTAAATGTGCACTCGGAAGGATTCGAACCCTCAACCCTCGGAGCCGAAATCCGATATTCTATCCAATTGAACTACGAGTGCAGGGAGCGCAAAAGTAATGAATAATTGAAATTTTTGTAAAAAAGATTATTATATTTTGAAAAAACTTTTGAGTGGGGGAAAAAGAGGGAACAAATTCAGGCATTAATTCATTATATTTGTAATTCATACGGTGCCAAACCAAGTGAGACTATGAGTCAGATTCAATTCCGAGGGTCTGACTCTTTTTTTTGAGCTACTTCTCTGAACTCCTAAAAATGCTTCGCACCAAGGATGGAAGCGGTACCCCACAGACGACGGAGGAAGTCGAGGAGTACAAGCGGATCAGCCTGGTATCGCTTTTTAGCGATAGGTGCCCAAATGACTTATCTATTCTCATAATATTTTTAAGCATTACATAACGCCTTATCCCCTTTGTTGCAACTTCTAACAAATACATGTTACCGCTGTTAAGTTTTCAAACACTATTAAAGATGAACTACATACAAACTACAGACAAAAATACAGGGGAGGCTATTCAACTATACTATGAAATATCAGGAAGTGGACAACCTGTGGTGTTTCTTCATGGCTGGCCTTTATCGCACGAGATGTGGGAATACCAGATCAACGAATTAGCAGAAAAAGGGCTAAAATGTATTGCATATGATCGAAGAGGCTTTGGAAAATCGTCTAAACCCTGGAGTGGTTATGACTATGACACACTCACAGACGACCTCAAGGCACTGCTAGACGAATTAAATTTAGAAAATGTAGTACTCGTAGGCTTCTCCATGGGCGGAGGCGAGGTCTTGCGATATATGAGCCGATATGGGAGCACTAGAATTTCTAAAATAGTTCTTATCAGTTCGGTCGCACCCTTTTTGCTGAAAACAACAGACAACCCGGATGGCGTCGAGAAAGAGGTGTTTGAAGGCATCACAAAGAGTATCAAAAAAGACAGAATCGACTTCCTCACTACCTTTGGTGAGCAGTTTTTTGGCGTTAGCTTTATTAAACATCCAGTTAGTAGCTCCTACTTGGAATATAACAAAATGTTAGCATCGTTAGCTTCCCCAAGGGCGACATTAGAGTGTGCTAAATCATTTTCAGAAACTGATTTCAGAGATGATCTCAAGAACGTCAGTGTCCCTACCTTAATTATTCACGGGGATTCAGATAAAACTGTACCCATTGAAGCAAGCAGCAACAGAACAGCGAAAACACTTTCAGGCCACCAGTACATAGTTTATGAGGGTGCTCCACATGGCCTATATTATACGGATAGGGATAGACTCAATCAGGACCTGATTCAATTTATTAAAGGAGAGAATGCAGATATTCACTCACCTGACCGTTCAAAAAGCTTTTCTATTTAAATCCTTGAGTGGGCAAGAGAGTTTTGAACCCATACTCTCTTGCTCAATTCCTTCATTCACTCCATGATGCTATGAAATAATTTTTATAAGCAAAGGAAAAGGATGGCCCCTACTCTTTATACATGGCCTTGGGGGCAGTCATAGATCTTGGGACAACATTATTTGATGACTTGGCTTTAGAACACGAAGTTATTACCATTGACCTGCCTGATTTCGGCGATATGCCTACCATGGATGGCCAAGCTACTATGAGTAAATTAGCAGACACGTGTGAGACGCTTGCTGCTGACCTTTCCGTCAAAGTTTCAAATGAGTTTTTTATCCAGGTCATCATAGCAAATACTACCAATGAGCTCTTACTGAAAGATATGGGCAATCTGTCATTAAGATCACATAGTGTTGAAACACGGACTATTTGTTCATCAGATATTTTCTGACGGATAAGGGAATAGGCACAAACTGTATGGAAGACTGCAATCATATAAGACCGCATGAATTTTAGAAGAAAATGCCTGAAAATATACAATGAGTTTGAGTTTAATTGTCAGGTAGAAAACTTGAAAAAAGCTTACCACCATTCCGAGTTTATGACTGACAGGTGGAATATCATAAGGCAATTTCATGTTAATTCTAATCTAATTATTCTTGGACTAAAATCTTAACAGGCCCAAGCAATCCTGACTCCTGCGGAGAAGAATTGTAAAATGGATATTCATTACTACTGATCTTTCTTTCAATTGCGGGCAGTCTATACTCCCAAACTATTCTGTTCAACCAGGTATTTGCAACCTCTATTTTTACAGTATTGTGACCCTGTACAAGCAGTGAAGAAATATTTGTAGAAAAGGGTTGAGTCCACAAAGAAGGAAGGGCTGTATCATTAACCGTTACCTTTGCAATATCTTTTACTATACCTAAATCTAGTAATACAATTTTGTTTTGCATCCGATTAATTTCTGATTCTGAAATAGTAATTGTTTTGGTATACGTGGCAGTCCCGGAGAAATTTTTTATGTCAGGGTCTGCAAAGCTGTTCCATGATTGCAGTTGTTTCATCATGAATTTAGATTCAGCGCCGGTATATTTGTCATCAAATTGAACATTCCAGTCTGAGCTTAGCTCACGGATCTTAGATTTATTTTCTGAAAAAATAGCATTTGCAGAACTAGAATCTTTGAAAACCACAATCCAGCTCTGACCTGGCAGAAAACTTATTGGAATAGTAATACTTGATTTGCTTGAAATATAATTTTCTAGGCTAAATATTTCTCCAGTCACCGGGTTCCACAACTCAGGTTTTTTATTTTTAATTTTAAAGTTGATCTTTCCCGAGCTTGATTGAGATGGAGATTGATTACTTAAAAAATAAAACTCACCATTCTTATCACTTCTGTGGATCCATTGAATTGAATGGAAGTTTGTAAGTGAATCTAACACCACATCGCCTTCAAATTTATCTTTTAAAGTAAGATCTTCAATAGAAGTTCCCCATACAATTCTTCCTTTACCAATTCTTTTTTCTCCTGATGGCTGGGTTTTTTCTCCCCATAATTGAGAAACTATTTTCTTTATTTCCTGGTCATTTTTTTTATAGTCTTTCAGGCCAATACTGCTATGTGGCGGGTTACCAACAATGGTAAGGCCTTCCGCGGCAAATTGTTTTAATCTTAATAATACCCTATTCGAAACTTCCCAATTGGGGTACCAAGGTAGTACCAGGTACTGATAAGTCATTCCGCTGCTGAGTACCAGCCTTCCATTTTCAACTCTTGCAGAGCTGAGCAATACCTCATCATTAATACCATCAAAATCAAAGGAGGCTGGTAAGTGAGGCTTTAGGTATTCTTTACCAGGCACAAACTTCAGAGTACCTTCGCCAACGAAATATGCAAAGTCCGCTTTGTGTTTTCCTTTTTGTAGAACAAAACTAACCCTTGCCAAATAATCTAGAAAACTGTTGCTATAATTCCACCAGGTCATATTTTCATTAATGGCTTCCCAGGTGCTCAATCCTGGTTTTGCAGTGGTGTCGAATTGGTGTGAGAATTGTGCGAAATTCATGTGGTTTACGCCGTCGCAAAATGCCTGATCAGCCTTTAGTTTATAGGCCGACGGAGCGTCCTTCCAGCCACCGAAAGCCGTAAAAGATTCAGCGGTGACAACTTCTTTTCCATAAATATTTGCAGCCGATGCTGCAGTTCTCACAGGGTCACAAAAATAATCTTTTGAATCCATTGTATTATCTGCCCAAAATTCCGCTTCAGGAGTATCCACCTTGCCAAAAGCAGTTAAACCATTGATATGATGATGTGGCATAGTTCCGAATCCGCATTGAGCAGTTGTTTTAAGTCCTCGTTGATGCGCGAGCTCAGTATATCTCGCGTAGAACTCATTGTATAAATTTGATAAAGTCGAAGTATGATCTTTAAAATATCTATCCGTTATTTCTCGGCTGTCAACTATTCTGTGTGCCATGGCAGGCAGGTATTTTACCAAATCGTAGCCGTTTCTTTCTTTAAAAGTTTGTCTAAAATTGTTTGTCCAAGTAGGTTGATATGTTCCCAATAGGGCTCCTATCTCATAACTGTCAATCAGCAGCCCATGCAGAGCTTTTCCTGCGTGATGTCCTGCCGTTTTCAACATGGGGTCAACTACTTTTTCAAAAATCAGGTCCATGGTTTTAGGATTGAATGGATCTCCTTCATAACCCGGATTACTTAAATGATCAGCCTGCCTTGATTTTTCACCTACCAGGACTTCCCCAAAATATATGACGGTCCACCTCCCAGGCGGAAAATTCCATAAAAGAGTACCCTCTTTGTCAACCCGATCTGTGAGGTCAACAATTTCAGAGCTCCTCACATCGCAACGTCCATCATCTTTATATTCATCGTATAATACTGCGTTTCCTCCTTCAGATATTCCAGGATAGTCCCATACACCCTGAGTGCCTGATTTAACAACCCACCATTTAATACCGTTCCGGATGTATGGTTTGTCAGAATTTCTTAGAAGCCATGCTTCACCCAATATTATATTTTGGTTGAAGCCAGAAGTAATGTTAACTCTAAAAATGCTTCCCTTAGTTTCAGGGAATTTAAGGATAGAAGGAGTGTTCGCTTTGATTTCAAATGTATTTAAATCTACATATTGGTTACCTGAAATTTTCTTTTGTATAACCCCTTTAAGTAATATAGAAGAGTTACCTTTTTTCAGTACAGGATGGAGGTATAGCGAATTGAAGGTATACGATTCCTTAAATTCAAATTCGATCGACTGCGAGCTAAATTCACCATTTATTTTAGAACTCGTCCAATAAGTATTGGGATCAAAATCACAAACATTTTGAGCCGAAAATGCCTCTTGAAAATAACCAGGTCTTTCAGCTGAGCTCGAAGTAACCTTCTTGGGCGTGACAGGTTTGTCTATAGGTTCTGGAAAAGCTAGAATTGCAATTGGCTTAAAATAATTTTCAGTTATTTCCGGAAGTTCTAATTTAATTTTTTTTGTCCCGCCTTCTACTTGTACCTCAGAATATGCAATTTTTTTTGCACCATTTTCTTTTTGAATAAAAGGATTTCCAGTACCCCAACCCGCAGAAGGCACTTTGTTAAATTCAATTCCATACTTCGCTGCCTCATCTAGAGATAACTTAAAATTTTTCATCCATTTCTGATCAAATATTACTGTGTCGCAATGGCAAGGTCCTGAAATATCAAAGTGCTCAATATGTCTAATCCCTTTATCAGCCATTTCCTTCATATCTCTTTTGATTCCTTCCTCACTTACACATCCTCCTATCCAGCGCCACCAGGCTCCAGGTCTGGACTTGGAAGGAGGATCTAAAAATTGCTGCTCTTGCGAAAGGGTCTGTGCATTTGAATAAATAATTACCAACAGAACTATAATGTGTGTAAAAAATATTCTTTTCATTTATTTAATCTATTATAAATTTTTTAATTGTAAATCAAGGATAAAAATTATCGAATATTGAATTATGCCGGCATCATATTCTTTGCGGATAATCTGTAAAGATATTTCCCTACACCTATCGTATCCTATCATGCTTTTGACAGCAGCCCTTGTAAGAGTGAAGTCCAAATATTTGAAAGAATATTACAATTATAGAAACTAAAGATCTATTTGCAAAAGAATTTTTGGAATAAATGTTTGATTGTTAGTGCCTTACATATTATGATTATACGATTAAGGATCTATTAAACTATACTAAAAAAAAATTACCTACATGTTTTATAAGCTGTTACTAGCAAATTGGAACTAGGTCTTATACGTGATCAACTCTAATAATAATGGCCAAAAAACAATGTCGCCACCTTTGGTGAGCAGTTTTTTCGTTAGCTTTATTAAACATCCATTTAGTAGCTCCTACTTGGAATATAACAAAATGTTAGCATCGTTAGCTTCCCCAAGGGCGACATTAGAGTGTGTTAAATCATTTTCAGAAACTGATTTTAGAGAGGATCTCAAGAACGTTAGTGTGCCCACTTTGATTATTCATGGGGATTCTGATAAAACTGTACCCATCGAAGCAAGCAGTAACAGAACAGCGAAAGCACTTTCAGGCACCAGTACATTGTATATGAGGGAGCTCCACATGGTCTATATTATACGGATAGGGATAGACTCGATCAGGACCTGATTCAATTTATCAAAGCAGAGAACGCAGATGATCAATCACCTGACCGTTCAAAAAGCTTTTCTCTCTAAACT
>DASVUU010000306.1:0-3363 GCA_036386935.1 Cytophagaceae bacterium
AAAACATTTATAACGTCTCCGCTGCCTACTATTAATAGAAGAATATTTTCTAAATATTGGATAGATTCTACTAATTCCTCAGCACCGCGATCCTTATTTATTCCTGATCCCTGATATATAATTATTTTTTTATCGTCAGGTAGGTCAATGGGTAAATCATACGATGCGGGTTGTAAATTTTTAATAGGAATATTTCTTATAACTTCAACTTTCACGCCATACTCGTCTTCAAACAAGTTCTTAATGGAATCATTTACTGTATATACGAAGCTTAACTTTGGAAATATAAATCTCTCAATGGACTTCCATATATAGGTGACAACAGGACGTCCGGTAAGCTCAGGCGTCGCAGTAAAATACTCATGATTATCATATATTATTGGGATTCCCTTTAATTTCGACACCAAAAATACCGGCAATAGAGTATCTAAATCATTAGCCAATAAAATATCAGCCTTTGTAAATAATAAAAATAAAAATAATCTTAGATTGTAATTAATATAAAAAAGAGCTGTTTTCTCAAAAAACAACTTAAACCGTTTGGTATCGTAATCCCTCTGAGCCAGCGGGAGGCTGTCTTTCTTTTTTCTCCCAACCAACAAGACTTTATAACCGGATTTATGTAAACTTTGGGATACTTTATGTACGCGTTGATCTGTTACTAAATCTGTCGTAACGGTAACTATAATCGTCTTCATCGGCTTCTAATTTGCTGCTAATCTCACCATTTCAAAAAAAACTCTCCTCCACCCTTTCCATTCATATTTATCACTTAATGAATCGTTGTGCCACAGGCTAATGAAAAGACCATTTACTTTTTTTACTTCGTCAATTATTTTTCTATATTCCTCGATAGCCTTATCGGGTGATAAATTCAGATATTGCTTGAGAGTACCTTCCATTATGGACAGAGGGAAAATCTTTAAATCGGTGACCTGATTGGTCTTTAAATTAAAAAAAAAGAATGGGGTGCAGATTCCAGCTCTGAAGCCTGGAATGCTTGCATGTCCTAAGGTATAATCTTCCTTAATACCAGCCGTTATTAGGGCTGCATACGTTTCTGGAAAGGTGACTTTCAGATAGTGTTGTCGACTTTTCGTTACGCTTTCCCCCTCTAATATTTCAACTAATCGTGCAGTTTCAACCTGATTGGTTGCCTTGGAATTTGAAGCAAATGAAGGATGTATAGCTACTTGCGCAAACATGCGACAACGCCTAATGATCGATCGCAAAGATTGACACCTGTGGTCCAAATTTTTGTCAAAAGGTCCATAATTGCCTAAAAGGAAAAAATAGATTGATTGTAAATTATTTTCCTTTATAACCTTTTCTTGAAAATCATAAGTATCGAAGGGATCCTTTTTTAGATTTAGCAGAGCCATCACCCGATTGAAAATCTTGCTAACCTTGCCCGCTAACGTGTCCTTTATTAATCCCCCCAGGTTCCGGACCAGACCTTTGCCTTTGTATGCAAAAGCGTTGTCAATGTCTAACGTGCAAATATATTCGTATTTGCGAACTTTAAAATTTAGCTTAGGATGATACCTTTGCAACTTTTCTTTTAAAAATTCACACCAAATATTGACAGAGGGAATCTTAAGAAGATCATGTTTATAAGCAAGCGAATCTTCTGCCCTGTAACGGCCAAAACGGTCGGGTGTAAAGGGGAGATATTCTTCGTACCGGGAAACCAAATAAAAACTTGCTGCAAAGATATCAAACCCTAAGTCACAGGCAGTGTCTGATTTATATAATACCTTGAAATCAGCTACCGAACCTATATTGGGAATAGCTTCATTTATATCCCTTTCAAAAAGCAACTTGGAGGGTTTAATATGAATCGAATTTTCAAGAGCCCCCAGCGAATAATTAATTTTTATATCTCCCGCTGCATTAAACTCATTCAAATTACTAGAATAAAAAACTTCTAGCCCTAGTTGATCATTTAGCACAAGATTGAAGGCATATTTAAGCCTTTCGGTGACGATCGAAGTATAAACTAGAATCTTAGACATTTGAAGGGGTAAATATCCCAAATATTCGCTTATAATTTAAATAATTGGCTAAAAAGCATAAAAAAGAGGCCAAGGTAGTTTCCCTTGGCCTCTCTAATTACATTAACCCAAACTAAACTGATACTATCTCTTCGATTTCTTTAATCTTGTAAATACTAAAATCAGGAAAATCTTTTTCGACATCGATCTTTAGGTCGTGCACGAGTCCTTCTCTGATATCATATACCCAGCCATAAACCTTCACCTTTTCAGGTATGTTTAGAGCTTTCTGAATAATAGATGTCTTACACAAATTGTATACCTGTTCACGAACGTTTAGTTCTACCAAGCGCCTCTGCTTGAGATCTACATCATTTATCGATTCTAATTCTTTACTGTACAGTCTATAAACATCTTTGATGTTTCTTAACCATTTATCAATTAATCCGTGATAGGTTCCATCTGTAGCAGCTTTAATGCCACCACATCCGTAATGTCCGCACACAATCACATGTTTAACTTTCAATACTTCCACTGAATATTGCAAAACGGACATGAGATTCATATCTGTATGAACAACCAAGTTTGCTATATTTCTATGGATAAACATATCCCCCGCTTCTGTGCCCGTAATGGAATTAGGATCAACTCTACTATCGGAGCAACCAATCCAAAGGAACTTTGGAGATTGTCCTTCAGCCATATTTTCAAAATAACTTCCGTCTGCCTTGATTTTTTGTTGGACCCATTCCCTGTTATTTTTAAAAAGTTCATGGTAATCATCTTTGCCATTGGAGACCGGAACATCAATTTGTCGTTCCAAAGGAACATTTGATCCTATAAAATTTACTTCAATATTTTTCAGCGCGGACCTTACTTTAAAATCCTGGATATATTCGATGACGTCGCTATCAATATATTTAGACCGACCGCCATCTATGGTCACCTTGGTCCCCTTTGGCAATCCCTCCAAAGCATCAATAATACTCGGCTTGTTGAGGAAAGACACCTCTTCAGCTAATATTAGCTTTACCTTTTCACCATCTATGTGTTTTTTAGTGTTCAGATAGTAGGGGTTTCTAATATTCCTTCTCAGGATAAAGTATGCGGCAACTACCATTCCTATAGCAATCCCCTTTAATAGATCGGTAAATAATATCGCTGCAATGGTAGCTACGAAGGGCACGAACTGCTCACGTCCCTGCGCATAAATCTCCCTAATCATGGAAACCTTTGCAAGCTTGTAACCAGTGATGATAAGGATACAAGCCAAGGCCGATAGAGGTATCAGATTGATGACACTCGGAATCAATAATATTGAAAGTAATAAAAATGCGCCATGGATAAATGCAGATGCCTTACTTTTTGC